>NZ_JBFUJC010000079.1:0-10840 GCF_056401595.1 Paenisporosarcina sp. P4_E4_2
GTGCTACGTTTAACGCAAACGCTGTTTTACCAACAGACGGACGTGCGGCTACAATAATTAAATCGTTCCGTTGGAAACCGGCTGTTATACGGTCTAAATCACGGAATCCTGTGGGAACCCCTGTTATATCGCCCTTACGTGAATGGAGAAGTTCAATGTTGTCATACGTTTGAACAAGTACATCTTTAATGTGCCTGAAATCACCCGCATTTTTTCGATTGGAAACTTCCATCATTTTCTTTTCGGCTTCAGATAACAAGGCTTCGACCTCGTCTTCACGCGTAAAGCCATCTTCAACGATATTGGTCGCTACGCGAATTAATCGTCGCAGTAACGCCTTTTCTTCAACAATCCGTGCATAATGTGCGATGTTTGCGGCAGTTGGTACTGAATTTGCAATTTCCGATAAATACGAAAGTCCACCGACATCTTCAAGTTCTTTTTTCGATGCCAACTCTTCCGTCACTGTTACAACGTCAATTGGTTTTCCTTGATCACTGAGGCGATTCATCGTTTGGAAAATCTTCTGATGTGCCACGCGATAAAAGTCTTCGTATTGTAGAATTTCTGCTGCCGTAATGAGCGCTTGAGGCTCTAAAAAGATGGCCCCTATCACGGACTGCTCGGCTTCTTGGTTGTGAGGGGGTATCCGGTCCATCATGGGCTCGCTCATTAACGTCACTCCTTACGCTTCTTCTGTTACGTGTACTTTCAATGTTGCTGTTACTTCTTGATGTAATTTAACTGGAATGTTTGTATATCCAAGTCCACGAATGGCATCGTCCAATTCCATTTTACGTTTGTCGATTTTAATACCTGTTGTTTTCTGAAGTTGTTCCGCGACTTGTTTCGTTGTTATCGAACCAAACAAACGGCCACCTTCACCTGATTTTGCTTTTAGTTCTACCGTAATTTGCTCTAACTTCTCTTTTAACTTTTTCGCTTCTTCATGCACTTGTTCTGCATGTTTATCTTCTTTACGTTTTTGACCATCTAATGCGCTGATTGTCGCTTGATTAGCTTCAGTCGCCAAATTGTTTTTCAATAAAAAGTTATGCGCATAGCCATCTGCTACATTTTTGATTTCGCCTTTTTTCCCTTTGCCTTTAACATCTTTCAAGAAAATTACTTTCATGTTATTTGGCCTCCTTCGACAATTTCAATGATTGCTAATTTTAGTTGTTCAATGGCACTTTCAATCTCTTTATCATGAATCTGACAAGCAGCATTGGTTAAATGACCACCGCCACCGAGCTTCTCCATAATTAATTGGACATTGATTTCACCCATAGAACGGGCGCTGATGCCAACGTCTCCATTATTTTTTCTTGCGACCACAAATGATGCTGAAACATCCTTCATTGTCAGTAAAATATCTGCGGTTTGTGCTATAAGCACCTGGCTATAGGAATTTGTTTCTTCCCCATGTGCTATCGCAATGCCTTCTCGGAAAAACTCAACTGTCTGAACAATTTTAGAACGTTCAATATATGTTGCAATATCTTCTTTTAGTAAGCGCTGAACTAGCACCGTGTCCGCTCCGTTTGTACGTAAATACGAGGCCGCTTCAAACGTTCGTGCACCCGTTCGAAGGGTAAAGCTCTTCGTATCGACAATTATACCGGCAAGCATTGCAGTTGCTTCTAGCATCGTTATTTTATCATGTTTCGGTTGATATTCGAGCAATTCCGTTACAAGCTCTGCTGTTGATGATGCATATGGCTCCATGTAAACAAGCATTGTATTCGAAATAAATTCTTCTCCACGGCGATGATGATCAATCACTACTACTTTTTCAGCTCGATTCAACAGTTTTTCATCAATGACCATACTTGGTTTATGCGTGTCCACGACCACAAGCAATGTACGATCGGTTAATTTAGATAAAGCTTCTTCAGGTGAAATAAAGCGTTCAAATAATTGTGGCTTGTTTTTCACTTCTTCCATCAACCTGGTCACACTTTGGTCGAGTTCATCAAAATTGATGACGACATAGCCATTGATCTGATTCATCTCTGCCATTTTCCGTACGCCGACAGCTGCACCGATTGCATCCATATCGGGCAATTGATGCCCCATGACAAACACTTGGTCACTATCCTGAATTAAATCACGCAGCGCATGTGAAATGACGCGTGCCCTAACTCTCGTTCTTTTTTCAACCGGGTTGGTTTTTCCGCCGTAAAATTTCACTTTTCCACTTGGTTGTTTAATGGCTACTTGATCTCCGCCACGTCCCAATACCAAATCCAGACCCGACTGCGCAAGTTGGCCAAGTTCTACCAATGAGGATGACCCGGCACCCACACCGATACTCAGTGTTAATGCCAAATTCAATTTGGAGGTTGCTTCTCTAATATCATCCAAAATAGAAAACTTCGTTTTTTCAAGTTCCAGTAATATGGATTCATTCAATACAGCTAGGAATCGGTCAGATGAAATTCTTTTGACATAAATGCCGTGTCCCGCTCCCCAATTATTGACGAGCGACGTTACCAAACTATTTAACTGACCGCGCGTCTGGTCATCCATTCCTTGTGCCAGCTCATCGTAATTATCAATGAACAGCACACCAATTACGCTGCGATCTGAATAGTAAAGCGTCTCAATTTCTGTTTGCTCGGTGATATCAAAGAAATAAAGAAGTTTTTCTTCTTGTTTGTAAAATACTTTAAATTTCTTACCGGACAAGCTGACGGTCTGCTCTTTATTATCTTCTTGCTTTACAAGTGAATGGAATTCATCTGACAACGTAAATAAATCTTCACCAATGAGTGAATCAAATTCAAGCTCTCTCGACATGTACGGGTTCGCCCATTCAATGGTCCAATTTTCATTGACCAATATTATTCCTATGGGCATTTCAAGTAATGCTTCTTCGCCAACCCGTTTCATGCGATATGAAAGTGTTTCAATATGTTTTTCGGTCTCTTCGTATAAACGTTTCTCCATTTGCCAGCCAATAACCAAGACAATGAGGAAAAGAGCAGCAACAATGCTTCCTATCCACATTTGCCAGTATAGGAGCAAAAAAGCGCTTATTAGGCCGAGCACTGATAGAAAAAATAAAGGGACACGAATGGGTCTTTTTCTAAAGAATGCTGACATTTGTTCAGCTCCTTACTTTTTGTTCTTGTCTTTGACAAATGAACGAATGTTGAAACCTAAATCGAATATGCCTAATAACACCGTTAACGATTGTAAAGGGAACGCTAAAAATGTTGCAACAATTGCAACCCATTTCGGCCATCCTTTTTCATGGATGTAAAAATGGATGAAAGATATTCCCTGTAAAGTAAGCATTACACGGAGCATCATAGTTACGTTGGCTAATACCATAAAAGCAAATGTTCCCTGAGTTAATTCAACAAATAAAGTTACGACCATGACAATCATGTAGTACCATAATATGGATTTCGGTAACCGCATGTGTCTAATTGCCGGAAACTTTGGTACGTCCAAGCCTAATTTTCGCAAAACTGGCAACTGGATATTGATGAATACAAATACAAAGCAGAAAATTCCAAGTATCAGGAGAGTTGGCATGACAGTTTCGAACATGAATAAAACATCCGAAATGGTCTGATCGTAATTTTTAGGTAAAGTATTATATTGTTCCAGGAACGTACCCAATTGATCATATTGATCTTTCGTGTATACTAACATTTCTTTCACAGGATTGAATTTGAAGAGCAGTACAAGGATTACATATTCAATGACGATGCTTACTATCAAGACAATCGCCGAAGCCATTAACATGAACAGCTTACTTTTCTTCAAACGAATCGTATCTCCGATAATAAAACCGAGCAAGACATGAATCAGAGCAAAAGGTATGGCCATTAACCCTCCAACGAAATAGGAAATACCCATACTTAGTACAACAACATAAATAGAAGCAGCCCGACTAAATTTCGCACTATACCAAGCTATTGGCAGAGCGAGAAAAAGTATTGTAATCAAATTCAGCACAGGCACATAAAAAGAAACAGCCAACAAAATAGAAAACAGCGCAATTATCATTGCACCTAATGTCAGCTGTTTCGCTTGTTCATTCGGCATTCAAGATCCTTCCTAACTTAAAAAACATGTATTCACTATCAGATGTCCCAATCACATAGTCATTATCAAAGCTGTTTTACTACTTATCTAATTTTTCAAGAGAATGGACAACTATATCTTCCTATTGTATCATGTCGGTCCAGTTGCAACAAAAGTTCCAAATGAAATGATTTTGGCACATAAGAAAAGCTCAAAGCGCCATGTCGTTGTGCTCCTGCGGTTACTCGTCGCAAAAAGCTTCTTTTCGCAACGCCTTTATGTCGCCCCACCTGTGCCCAAGCTTAGGTGCGAGATAGCGACTGGAGCTAGACATAACATATCTCGAAAGAATAAGAAATATTGTCTAAAATTCATACTTTCTTATAATATAAAAAAAGACCGGTTTCCCGGTCTTTTAAGCGTTCAAAAGCATTTCTTATCTCTCTTCAGTAGAGAATGGAAGTAATGCCATGATACGTGATAATTTGATTGCTGAAGTCAGTTTGCGTTGGTATTTCGCGCTTGTTCCAGTAACTCGACGTGGAAGAATTTTTCCGCGTTCTGATACGAACTTTTTAAGCAAATCAACATCTTTATAGTCGATATGCGTAATATTGTTAGACGTGAAATAGCAAACCTTTTTGCGTCTTTTGCCTCCGCGACGTGGTGCCATATCGTTTCGCCTCCTTAGTGTTTGGTTTTATTTTGGGTGTGCGTTAAAGTCAATTCGCTATCTGGTAATGTCTAGCTCCGAAGGCCAGACCGCACCTCCGTTTCACCATCTCATTCGAAAACGGGTTTTCGATTCGTTGGTTCCAACGTCGGAGTCGGTCTATCATGGCCTTCTACGCTTTTCTAATTAGAATGGTAAATCGTCGTCTGATACTTCGATTGGGCCGCTTCCAGAAGAGAAAGGATCTTCATCTACACGTGTATAGTTTTGCTGATTTGGTGATTGATTCTGTTGATAAGATGGATATTGATTGTTTTGGTTTGAACCGCCACCATAAGGTTGTCCTTGTTGTGGACGATCTCCGCCAGAACTATTACGTGGTTCAAGGAATTGAACACTATCAGCTACAACTTCAGTCGTGTAAACACGCTTTCCATCTTGGCCTTCATAGCTCCCAGTTTGAATACGCCCTTCTACACCTGCCAAACTACCTTTTTTAAGGAAGTTTGCTGTGTTTTCAGCTGGCTTTCTCCAAACAGTACAGTTAATAAAATCCGCTTCCTTTTCACCTGACTGGTTAGAGAATGAACGATTTACAGCTAGTGTAAAACGCGCAACTGCTACACCACTTGGTGTATAACGAAGCTCCGGATCTTTTGTCAGTCTTCCGACTAATACGACTCGGTTAATCATCAGAATACAACCTCCCTCGTCTGCAAGTTGTTTCGAGTATACTCGATGCTAAATTCTTATTTATCTTCTACGTTGACAGCTACAAAACGAATAATATCTTCGTTAATGTTAGCAAGACGGATGTATTCATCGATTGCTCTTGAATCAGCGTTTGCTTTCACGATTTGGTAGAAACCTTCGCGGAAGTCATTGATTTCGTAAGCTAAGCGGCGTTTGCCCCACTCTTTAGACTCGATGATTTCAGCACCATTCGTAGTCAAGATTTCGTCGAAACGAGCTGTAAGAGCTTTTTTCGCGTCATCTTCGATTGTTGGTCGAATGATGTACATTAATTCGTACTTTTTCATCTTTTTGCACCTCCTTATGGACTTAGGCCTGACTGTTGACAGTAGGCAAGGAGCAAGTAACATTCATTACTCACATCAATTGATTGTAACACACACAATGACCACGTGCAACTACTGATTTGGTAGACAACTTAGGCTTTTCAGCTATACTACCTATTATGAGGTGAGAATAATGAATGATTTCGATACACCAACTAAAATCATTGATTTGGACATTCAAAAAATCGGCAAAACAAGCTTAGTATTAACGGTCGTCTTAAGCGTGGTACTTTTGCTATTAACTAGTATTGTGCATCAAGATTTTGCATTTGAACCATCCTGGCTCGGATTGCTCCTATTCATCATTGGCTATATCCTATTAATCGTTTTGCATGAAGCAGCACATCTAGTCGGCTTTGTCATATTCGCTAAAGTTCCATGGCGTTCGCTTGACTATGGCTTTAATTTGAAACTGGGTGTTGCCTACGCGACAACTACTGAACCTGTTCAAAATAAAGCGATGAAAAGAGTGTTAATCCTGCCATTTTGGACAACAGGCGTATTACCGGCCGTCATTGCTATTTTCCTTAATAGTCCGCTTCTCGCATTACTAGGTGCCTGGCTGATTGCTGGTGCCGCTGGTGATTTTGCCATGATTAAAAAATTACGGACTGTACGCGATGATGCTTGGATCAAGGATGACCCAGAACGACCAAAATTATATGTGTTTGAACAACAATAAAGCTGCTTCCATTTGAAATGGAGCAGCTTTACTTTATTTCTTGAGATTTACGATAAGTAATCCAGTCTCCGGATGAAATTACAACTTTCTTCATCGTTTCATCACATACAGTGTACACAATGGATTCTAAGATGCTATCTTTTGTTTTTATATTCACCATTTGTTTCGTATAAAGATCCATTTCAGGGTCCCCTGTATAACCTTCAAGCTCATCTAAATCCACCCACATATGATCGGGTACTTCGTAAACATCCCCTATTACTATTGATTCCTGAGTTAGCTCGATTGCAGGATAACCATCTCCTGTATCATACATAATCGCCGGAAGCSTAACCTTCTCATATAAAAGTTGTGCACCTTCGAGAACATGATGATTCTTTTCTCCATAAAGCAACGTCCCATATGCAAATAACTTCATACGACATTCCCCTTTTGTCTCTATAATTCAAAAAAGGGTCAGCCGACAAGTCGACTAACCCGAAAATATTTTATACGTTGAAACGGAATAACATAACGTCGCCGTCTTGTACGATGTATTCTTTACCTTCCAAACGCACTTTCCCTGCTTCTTTTGCAGAAGCCATTGAACCGTTTGTAACCAAGTCATCATAAGAAACAGTCTCGGCACGGATGAAACCACGTTCGAAGTCTGTATGGATGACGCCTGCACATTGAGGTGCTTTCATGCCTTTACGGAATGTCCAAGCACGAACTTCCTGCACGCCTGCTGTAAAGTATGTTGCAAGTCCCAATAATTGATATGCGGCTTTTACAAGCTGATCCAGACCTGATTCTTTAATCCCCAACTCGTCAAGGAACATCGCTTTCTCTTCCTCGTCAAGCTCAGCCATTTCTTCTTCAATCTTCGCACACACAACAATAACTTGTGCATTATCTACTTTAGCGAATTCACGAACTTTTTGAACATATTCATTTTCATCTGCATTCGCAATTTCGTCTTCTGCCACATTTGCTACATACAGCATAGGTTTGATTGTTAATAAATGAAGACCTTTAACAACGCGTAATTCTTCTTCTGTAAATTCAACAGAACGAGCTGGTTTCTCTTCTTCAAAAGCATCACGAAGTTTGACCAATACTGGCTCTTCAACCATAGCATCTTTGTCTTTTTGTTTCGCCATTTTGCCTACACGTTGCAAACGTTTTTCAACGCTTTCCAAGTCAGCCAAAATTAACTCAAGATTGATTACTTCGATATCTGAAATCGGATCTACTTTCCCTGCTACGTGTGTAACGTTCTCATCAGCAAAACAACGTACCACTTGGCAAATTGCATCTACTTCACGAATGTGAGCCAAGAATTTATTTCCTAGTCCTTCACCTTTACTGGCACCTTTTACAATCCCGGCAATATCAGTGAACTCAAAAGCTGTAGGAACAGTTTTCTTTGGAACAACAAGTTCTGTTAATTTATTTAGACGCTCATCCGGCACTTCTACAATTCCAACGTTTGGATCAATTGTACAGAATGGATAGTTTGCAGCTTCTGCGCCTGCTTTAGTTATTGCATTAAATAGAGTAGATTTACCGACATTCGGCAAGCCCACGATTCCCGCTGTTAACGCCATATTAGTTCCCAACCTTTCATAACTTACGAGTTCTATATTCATGTGTGTATAGTCATTTTCAACGCTTGATTGAAGCTTTTACTTTTCATTTAACTAATCTATTATAAATTTTTGTCAACCAAAAGTCTATTCCTCTGTGGAAGGCTCAGCTGCTTTAATCACTTTTTTCATCTTTTTCTCGAATTCTCTTCTTGGAATCATCACACTATGCTGGCAACCTTCACATTTTATCCGCACATCTGCGCCTGTGCGAATGATTTTCCATTCGTTCGTTCCACAAGGGTGCTGCTTTTTCATTTCAACAATATCACCCAGCTCAAAGGATTTCGTGTTCATCAGACTTTCCCCTTATCTTCAGACTTCACAGGATCTCCAGTACCCGAATCAACCGATCCCGTTTTCTTTTGGTACATCACCATTTTTGGATATGGAATTTCGATTCCATGTTCGTCCATGAATATTTTCAGGTCACGACGGATTATTCGCGCTACTGCGAAATGTTGCATCGGCTTTGTTTCCGCAGTAATACGCATGACCACTTCAGAAGCAGCTAGATTTTGAACACCCAGTAACTCAGGTTCTTTAACCAATTGCTCGTATTTTTCAGGAAGACTCGATAAAAACTCTCCAATAAGCTCTTCCGCTTTTGGAATATCCGTTTCAAGTGCAACACTCACGTCGACAATCGCAATTGAATTGTTTAATGAGTAATTGATAACTTCCACAATCGTTCCGTTAGGGAAAATGTGAATCTCCCCGTTTAATCCTTTTAATTTAGTTGTTCGCAAACCAATCTCTTGTACAGACCCTTCTGATGCACCGATTCGCACATAGTCTCCGACAGAAAATTGATCCTCAAAAATAATAAAGAATCCCGTGATGACATCACGAACTAAGTTTTGTGCGCCAAAACCAACCGCCAAACCGAGTACCCCTGCCCCAGCCAGCAAGCCTCTCACATCAATCTTCAATGCAGAAAGGACTGCCAGAAGCGCAGCAAAGTATACAACATACGCAACTACATTTTCGAGTAATTTGAGTAATGTATTCTGTCTGCGTTCCGAGTAGCGCAAGGGTGATTTCATACGGACTTCAAATACTTTACGAATGACCACTTTAAATATTTTCACAAAAATTCCTGCTAAGAACATAATGAATATTACTTTTAGCGTAATAACGCCAGCAGTAATCCATATTTTCTCATCTAATAGAAAATCTTTGACACTTTCAAACGTCTTGTTAATGTGAATGTCCACTTGATAACTACCACCTTTTTGAATAAAGCCCATTTCTAATACGTATACTACGAAAAAAGAGAGTGAGCTAACCTATGTTTGCATTTTCGTCTCAATTACATTCGGAAGATTTTTCCTATCAAGATTCAGGTGTTGCCTGGCGCTTAAGCTCGCTTTTTCTTCAACTTATACCATTTGATAAACCGAATCTCACTTTTTGTTGCATAGGCACCGACCGGTCTACTGGAGACTCTCTAGGACCATTAATCGGAACTTGGCTTCGCGACCATCCTACATTTCCGTATGAAGTAATTGGTACTTTGCAGCAACCTTTGCACGCTTTGAATTTACAACAAACAGTCGAGTCACTTCAAGCGAGAACATTAACTCCTTATGTAGTTGCCATAGATGCTTGCTTAGGGAAAGTTGAAAAAATTGGACATATTGTTATCGAAAAAGGTCCTCTTTTCCCCGGCAAAGCAGTAAAAAAGGAATTGCCGCCTATTGGAGACCTTTCCATTAAAGGCATTGTAAATGTTGGTGGTTATCAGGAATATACCGTCTTGCAAAACACTAGACTTCAATTACCTTATGATATGGGCAAAGTTTTGTCCCGTGCTCTTCTACTCGCTTGGCAAAGGCACCAAATGAAAATAGTACGCAATAGCCACGACGATAGCTACCACGAGAATGCCTGGCAGTAAATTGGCTACTCTTATCTTGGTCAAACCAATCATATTTAAACCAATTGCCACGATCATGATTCCGCCGGTTGCAGTCATTTCCTGAATATATAAAGCGAGTGCTTCTTGTGGAATAACACGGCTGATTTGAGTGGCAAAAAGTGCGATCGTGCCTTGATATAAAATAACCGGAACAGCTGACAAAAGAACACCAATTCCCAGAGTGGTAGCCAATATGATCGAAGTAAACCCATCTATCAACCCTTTTACAATTAATAAATCATGATCATTTCGCAGTCCACTATCTAAGGATCCAATGATTGCCATCGATCCAATAACGAAAATCAATGTAGCTGATACAAAACCCTGTGCAATACTTATATTTTCGCCTTTTTTGTTTTTGCCAACTTTCGATTCCAACCAATGGCCAAATCGATTGAGTTGATGATCTAAATCAATCCACTCTCCAATGACTGCACCAACAACCAAACTAATAATAACGATTAAGAACTGACCGCTTTCAAAACCCATTTGAAGTCCTATAACAGTAACAGCAAGCCCAATGGCATACATCACTGTTTGCTTCATATTTTCCGGGATGTTTTTCAACAATCTTCCAATGATTGTTCCCACAATGATGAGAAGCGCGTTAATCAATGTCCCTAATAACACCATACGGAACTCCTCATTTCAGCTAAAAATAGAACCTATCCCCTCAAAGTTAAATCCTTTAAGGGAATAGGCAGTTTAGTCTTCTAATAATTCTAAAATACGTTCAAGATCATCTTCAGAGAAAAACTCAATTTCGATTTTCCCTTTGTTTTTCGATTTCTTGATTGAAACGGTTGTGCCGAAATA
>NZ_JBFUJC010000080.1:0-10684 GCF_056401595.1 Paenisporosarcina sp. P4_E4_2
CTTCATGACTCAATGAACTATTGATATATGCCGCATGAATGCCCGCTTCCAGTAAGGTATCCACCTGGTCTTTCATTAATGAAATCAATGGAGAAACAACAATTGTAGTACCTTCTAAAACTAGTGCTGGTATTTGATAGCAGATAGATTTCCCGCCACCAGTCGGCATCACGCATATTGAATTGTCACCATTCAGTACTTGTGTGATTACTTGTTCTTGTCCGGTTCGGAATGACTCATATCCAAAAAAGGTTTGTAAGTATTTTGTTGCTTGTTCTAACACATGTGTCACTCCTTATCTGTTACAGATTGAATGTTAATGATATTCAAGTTCTTTATTTTTTTGGTATTAAATCGCCCGTGACCTTTTGTGATTCCTCTTTTAATTCATCAATTAACAGCTCCGCTGCTCTACGGTACGAGTTGCTGATGTTAACCAGTGAGGTGATCAGAAGAATTTTCTCCAATTTTTCCGCTTCGCTGTCTTTCATTTGGGCCACTTCTTCGTGAACATCTATTGCTCTTTTTTGGAATTCGGACTCGAAATCCGAGGCATTCCCACTCTGAATAGCAAGATAGCTATTATAGAATTTTTCTAGCTCAAAGTCTTCATTTGTCAGTTTGAAATTAAGACCGTCCAGCGTTGACTTAATGTCATTGATTGATAGAGCACCTTTTAATTGATAGACCAAACTGATCAAGATGAGGTGCTTCTTCGAATATTTTTTATTTTTTATAGGAATGAACAGCTTCGCTTTCGCATAGTTGTTGATCATAGTWTTTGTCAGAACTTTTTCTTCTTCATTGCGCTTTGTACTTTTAAAAGTGTGATCAAATAATTGAATGACTTGATCCATATATAAATCGATATCTGGCATTTCCTGAAGTGAAATGTTCTTATCTAAAGAAAGTTTCCTCAACAATTCTTGTATGTTTTCCATCTTGTATCCCTCGGTTTTCATTTGCATTTAGTAGTTTCAGTGTAACTTAAAAAAGACCAAGCGTAAATATTGACTAGATGGTGATATAGTTATATCTTTAAACATAGTATTAATAACTACATATTGAATTGGGGGTATTTAAATGCACGCTTATATTCGAGAACCTTTTAATAGTTTATCTCATTTAGTAGGTGCGGTATTATCTGTCATTGCGTTAATTGCTATGACTGTCAAAGCATCTATAAGTGATGTGCCTGTTCTTCATATTGTCGCTGTTATCATATTTGGCATCAGCATGGTTTTATTGTATACAGCATCCGCCACTTATCATATGGTAATTGCGAAGGACAATGTCATTGCTTTTTTCAGAAGACTTGATCACTCCATGATTTTTTTGTTGATTGCAGGATCGTACGCTCCTTTCTGCTTAATTGCTCTAAACGGCAAGAATGGATTTGTTTTATTTTCTGTCGTTACTGGTTTAGCGATCGCAGGTATTCTGTTTAAAATGGTGTGGTTCAACTGTCCGCGATGGCTTTCCACTGCTCTTTATATTGGAATGGGTTGGATTATTGTTTTTCTTGCCTCACCACTTACGGCAACTTTAAGTGCGAAGGGACTTTGGTTGCTCGTTGTTGGTGGAATCATGTACACAATAGGAGGTGTCATTTACGGTGCCAAGCCCAGTTTCATGAAATCCAAATACCTCGGTTTTCATGAAATTTTCCACATCTTCATTTTACTTGGAACTCTTTGTCACTTTTTGTGTGTATATATGTACGTATTATAGAAAAGTAACGAAGTGCCAGGCACCGGTTTTCTCAGAACCTTTGCCTGGCACTTTTGTATTGTTGCAACTGGCGTATGAATGGAACCCAAACCCTTCTTCGACAAAGCCATATACTAACTCGAATACAGTTTAAAGGAGGTACTCATTTTGGTTAATCAATTTCCCCCATTTCCACCTGGTGATGGCTCGCCAAACTTCCCTGGACGTGGTCCTGGATTTCCACCAGGATTCCCTGGACAAGGAGGATTTCCAGGTCAAGGTGGTTTCCCCGGGCAAGGTCCTGGATTCCCTGGTCAAGGAGGTGGCCAACAACCTTCAGGCGGCCCGCCGTCTGGTCCACCACCATCTTTCGTTCCTCAGCAAGCTGCCGGTGCTCGAGGTGGAGTTTCGGCTTTTGCAGTAGATCCCGGTGCGATTAGGGGCTGTTTGTTCCGGTTTACGTTTATATGGCTACGAAATGGTCGTTCTTTCTGGTTTTTCCCAACATTCGTTGGCAGACAATCCGTTGCAGGTTGGCGTTGGAATGGCCGTAGATGGACTTATTACGGAACAGATTTAGACAGAATCTCATCTTTCCAGTGTTTCTAGAACTTTTTTCTGTACAAAAATGAAGAGGACGCGATAAAGTCATTAACCTTGACTTTGTCGCGTCCTCTTTTTTTATTTAGCTATATTAAAGAATGTTGGCTCATGCGTAAATGCGGCTAGTGACGAAAAACAACAGGATAGTTTACCAAAGCCTTTAATTTAAAAGCTATTGTGTAATTACTCTATAAAAATCTTCTTCATTATCGACTTCAAGATATGAAAAGGCTGATTCCCCTGAAGGATCTTCAAGTTCGGGATCTGCTCCGTACTCATAGAGCATTAATGCAAGTTCATAATTCTCGTTGTATAAAGCATCCATCAAAACAGTCGAATAGTCATTTAGAGCATTCGGATCTGCTCCAGACTCCAAGAGAACTTGTGCGACATCGTTATTCTGTAAAAAACCTGCGTATGCGAGAGCAGTATATCCCTCAGCATCTGTTTCTTCCAGGTCGGCACCTTCATCAATTAAGGCATTTACTTCTTCAATATCCCCATCGTATGCCGCAGTCATAAGAGGAGTTTCTCCTTCGGTAGGATAATAGTCTTCCTCTGACAAATCGAATGTATCCTCTGAAAGAAGAGATGGAATGAAGCTTGAATAGACCAATCCCCCTGCTGAGAAAAAGAACACAATCAGCAGATAGACTCCAAACATCCCACCAAATAATAAACTGGCACCCAACACTATTTTCCCTTGTTTCGGTTCATATGAGGGTGTTCCCTCTACACGCATAAACTGTCCGACAGATTGGATGCGTTTTGGTAAGCGAGGATGACTAGATAAGACTTCACTTAACCACACAGCAACATTGGACTCACTCTTGATTTGCTCTAAATAGGCTGATTCGTTTACTTCTTGATACAAATCCTTGCCAGCTCCAAGAATCGTTAATGCCCGTTTTGCAGCAATTCCATTTTGAGTATAGAAAGCCGCTTCGCGGTCACATGTATATTCACATGAACGACTGTAAGCTTGTGATAAGAAAGGAATGAAAGTTGCAGGAAGCAGTAGCAGGTTCTTCCAAACATGGCGTCGTTTAATATGAGCAAGTTCATGGGCAATGATGAAATCAAGTTCAGCTGCTCCACCCTGTCTTGCAAGTTCGAAAACTTCTGAATAAACAACTACCATATCACGACCTAAAAAGCGTGTTGCAAATGCGTTTAATGCCCCTTCAGACTGAACAATAAATACATCGGGTACACGTTTCAGGCCCATTTCTTGCGATAAAACCACTACCCGTTCGTAAACATCCGGGAATTGGTTTTGGTTAATACGAATTCCATTCCCTCGGATTGATCCAAGCATAATCATATTTGCATAAATTACGATGGCTAATAAGCCCAGCGCTATGCCGATTCCGATAATTGAAATGGCCGCAATGATATAAATAAATATACTGAATATAATACTCAATACGAAGTATATCGTTTCTCTCTCTGATGTTACATTTGGTGTTCTCATTTTGCTGTCCCCTCTTGTATAAAATTTACATACAGTACTGAATTTAACGGATAATACAGAAGTGGTCAATATAATAATTTTTAGAAAATAAAAACAAAAAACGCAAAAGACCAAACCAATGGTCAATTGCATTTTTGGTACTTAAGATTTTAAGAAATCTTGAATTTCGGATAGTACTAAATCCGGTTTTTCCATCATGCTCATGTGTCCGGCACCTTTAATCAAAGCTTGAGAAATGATTTCTTTATGAACAGAGAAGGTTTTTTCGGGAGGGATGACTTGATCCCTCTCCCCAGCAATCAGTAGCACAGGCAACTTGCTGTTTTTGWTGACATGATTTCGGTCTGGTCGATTTTTCATTGCTGTTAACATTCCTATTGCGCCTTCTTCAGTTGTTTCCTTCCCAATTTCTTTTGCTTTTTCTACATCTTCTGCATGCGTCTCCAAGTTTTCAGGCGCAAATAATTTAGGAATTAACCCCTCAATCAAAGCAGGGATTCCTTCCGATTTCACTTTCTCAATGGATGCATCGCGACCTTTCTTCGCTTCCTCAGAATCTGGATGCGCAGTAGAATGAATCAACGAAAAACCATTCAGTCGTTCTTCATATTTTTCTGCGAATGCCAATGTTATGTAACCACCCAAAGAATGACCAAACAATGTTACTTTCTCCAACTCCAATTGATCCAGTAGTTCTACTAACGTATCCGCCATGTATTCCATTCCGTAGTTCCCTTTAGGAAAAGTGGAGTCTCCGTGACCCGGTAAATCGGGCACAATCACTCGATTCATTTCGGATAATGCCGGAATCACCTTGTCCCAGTATTCATGACTTCCACAAAAACCATGCAGGAGGACAATTGCTTCACCCTCACCACTGTCTTGGTATGCCAATGTCAGATTTGATAATTCAATTTGATGATGCCCCATCTTAACAACTCCCGTTTTCATGTTTGTCATACACTTATACCCATAATTCAAACTTTTAAGCGCGGGAATCGGTTCAATTACAAAAATAAGATAGAAGATCATTTAAAACACAAAAAAGCATGCGCACTAAGTGTACGCATGCTTTCATTTATTTATTGGAAGAATTTAATCAATTGGTTGCTTGACGGTTCTTGTAAAGGAAATGTCTCATCACTGTCAGTCTGGCAGACCACATGCAATGTCGGTGTTTCCTTTACAATAAATTTCCAATGAGCCGTTTTTGAAGTACTCGTAGCTTTCAGTTCTTCACGCATCATTTTCTTTCTGAAATTGGCAAGCTTTGCAATCAAGAAACGTTCTTTGTAGCGAATTAACAAATACCCATTATGGGCAACACGGTTGTATTTGTTTAGACTAACTTCTCTTAAATCAAATCCATTAGACTTATTTTGAACAGACGGTGACAATACAAAAAAGTCACGTTTCTTAAAAATGGTTGTATTTAAATGTTGTACTAACCCTAATTCATTTGTCAAAAAGTCCTTGTTAACAGCACTTGGAATTTGATTATTATCCATTCTTCACCTCTTCTAAAAGTTCTCTTATAATAAGTATACACCTTTATGGATGAAATTTCACCTCTTCCTGGCTTTAAACCACTATAGAATGCATGTCACGACAACATTTCTCACCCATTAATCGTTGCTGTTCATGATATTACTCCGCTACTTGAACAAATAATAATAATTTTAGTTTTAACTGTTATCAAATGAGATTATTTGATTTCTCCTGCTTAGTTTGCTTAAAAGTGGCTCATACTATTCCAATTAATTTTCTTCATTTACATCAAAAAAACAAAGTTGTAGCTTATCGTGTCATCTGTGTTATCCGAATGAGCCAACAAGTATGAAAACCACATACTTGTTGGTCTCAAGCTTCGAAAGTGTTGCTCCTGCGGTTACTCGTCACAAAGAATAGGGTCAAACTACCTTTGACCCTATTCTTTCCTGCGATATGCTAGGAGCAAATGTAACCTTTCGTTTTTTTCAATATCAACAGCTTTCTTTCATCGGAACTGATGTCTTTCTCCAGGCGAATGAACAAATACGGTAGGTGAGTGGACAAAAAGTATAGTTGAACGGACGAAAACCAATTTCCTTGTACCCTTTCGTTCGTTCTTCAGTATCCACAGCTTTCTTCATATAGATAAAAAAAAGCAACCTTGATCCTCCTCAAGGTTGCTTTGGAATGACAATTTTATTTATTTTCCATAAATACGAGTTAAAGCCTCTTTGAATTGAGGTTTTACGTTCACTTCAGAACGAATCATTTTCACTTTCGCTTCAGCTTCTTCAATTGAATCAGCTAAACGGAGTTCCATCAACGTAGCCACAGCCATAGTTCCTGCTCTACCGGGACCGGTATTGCAATGGAAGAAGATTTTCTTGCCATCCTGGTAATCCTGAACAATTTGTTTGACACCAGTCCGAATCGATTCATCTTGGAATTCCCCATCATCCACAATTGGCTGATGTTTGCTGATTTCACTTGATGAAGCCGCAACTTCCGCACGCAAATCGTATACCACGTCGATTTTTTCGTCTTCAATCGCGTGTGGTACGTCGTTAACCCCACCAATAAATATACGATCGTCGATTAACGATTGATAATTTTTTTCGTTCATTGTGTCATCCTCCTAGTTAAAATCCAGTTTTAATTGACCATTAGTGAATGTCAGCTTGGCATTGAAGTTTTTGCCCGTTTTTGAAACAAACCCTTTAATTAGGTCTGTTTTCCCTTTCACACATAAATCTTCAATGTGTTTGACGGACAACCGTTTCTTTAGGAACATGGCCGGAAACGTTTGTTTACAGCCCTCTTTATAGCCAGAGCAACCATAAAAATTCTTCCTTGAAATAATGGTTCCTTTTTTACAGGTCGGGCAAGTCGCAACTTCTTTTCTACTGACAAACGTTTCCGTCGTCATGTGAAAAGTCTTATCGCTCAGCTGCGTCGGCACATCATGAATCAATTGATTCAAATATTTAGCTATACTGCCTAAAAACAATTCGGATGAGCCATTACCCGTTCCGATTTTCTTTAAATAGGCTTCCCATTTTGCGGTCATGACGGGACTTGCAAGTAAATTTCCTTCAATCGCTTCGCAAAGGACACGTCCTTTTTCAGTAATGGAAACGATATTTCGCTTAACTTCAATATACCCATGTCGTTTAATCGTTTCAATTATTCCGCTCCGCGTTGCTTCCGTTCCGAGCCCTTCCACTTCTTTAAGAATTTCAGTATCCACAGCATCTTCCACAAACTTCCCACAGGTTTTCATCATAGCAATGAGCTGGCCTTCCGTGTATGGCTTTGGTGGTGTAGTTTGACCTTCTTTAATTGCCACTTTACTTTTCACTTGTTCGTGCAGTGACAGCCTCGGTAAATTGGGCTCTTTTGCTGAAGACGGTTCTTTTTCATTCGAAAACAATGCTTTCCAACCTTTATCGATTTCCGTTTTGCCGCTCGAGAAAAAGTCCAGGCCATTTACATCCGTTGTCACCGTTGTTTCTTTGTATAAGTAATCTGAATGGAACATCGCGAGTGTGGTACTTAACACTTCTTCATACAAATTTCGTTCCTCACGAGACAAACCAGCCAATTGTTTGTCGCTCGGAATTTTTTTCGTTGGAACGATTGCATAGTGTTCCTGCACTTTTGAACTGTCGACATACCGTTTACTTGGATTCCTTGAAGCAACTTGGAAAGGATGCTGAATAAGCTGTTGGTAAGCTTCAACTTGATTAACAAGATACGAAAATTCATTTGGTGTAATGTGCTGAGTATCTGTTCTCGGATAGCTGACAAGTTTCTTTTCGTACAGACTCTGCATCGTCGATAGCACTCTTGCAGGACTATATTTCCATTTGCGATTGGCTGTTGCCTGAATGGTGGACAATGCATGAAGTTTAGGGGGAAGAATCTTTTTATCTTCCGTTTTCAGTTGCTTCACAGTGCCTGGAAGCAAGCCGTCTATTCGATGTTTGTTTAATAAATGTTGAGCTTCTTCAATGCGCTTCATTTTGCCTTTCGCTTTTCCTTTATAAGAACCATGTTCAGCTTTGAACGTTCCTTCCAATTCAAAAAAGGATTCAGAAACAAATCGTTCAATTTCAAGGGCGCGTTGGTAAATCAGGTAAACTGTAGGTGATTGGACTCGCCCTATAGAAAACACTTCACGAATTCCTTTTTGTTGAATGAGCAACGTGTAAAGACGAGAACCATTCATCCCAACAAGCCAATCACTCATTTGACGCGCCTTCGCTTCTTCATACATAAGCAAATCCTTGCGGTTGTCCTGCAACTGCATAAATCCTTTACGTACTTCATCCACTTCAAGAGAATTAATCCATAAGCGTTTAATTATCTTGTTGCGGGCACGCGTGTAATCAAAGATACTATAAAAAATATTGGACCCCTCACGATCAACATCACATGCATTGATTACCGTATCAGTCTCATAAATCAATTTCTTAATGATTCCAAACTGTTTTGCCTTGCCTTTAGCAATTTGAAATTGAAATTCATCAGGCAAAATAGGTAATGTCTGAAGAGACCACTTCGTCCATTTAGGATTATGGGACTTTGGATCGCGCAGTTCGACCAGATGCCCGATTCCCCATGTAATATAGGCGCCTTGCGGGAAAGCCTCGCATGGTTGTACATCAAAAAAGCCTTCCTGCTTATTCACTTTGAAAGCATCTGCATATGCCTTCGCCTGACTCGGCTTTTCTGCAACAATAACCGGTTTCACAAAACCCCCACCTTTCTTTTTAGCCTTATGTAAAAAAAGTATAGCATCTACCGAACGCACATTCTACTTTTCAATGACTAGTCTCATTGTTTGCCTTGCATTAATCGTCTCATTAAACAAGTTAACTCGACACAGAGATGGTAGTTACATAGTTGTAAAGATTTATCGCTCAGATTGGACCATTTATCGATCAAACTGGAGATTTATCACTCAAAATCTAGTTTTATCGCTCAAACTAACACATTTATCAATCAAACACGTCTCATCAGCAAGTCAACTTGGAGAAACACATACAAAAGAAGCCAGGTACCTTATATGTCACGGGAAATTCACTGCCCCTCTCCACATGTCGGCACCTGGCACTAACCAGCAAGCTTAATTTTACCAGTTCCAATTCAACTGGAATGGATTCTTCAACTTCTTCACCTTTTAAGTGAGCAATAGCTGTTTCAAGTGGTGTCACTCCTATTAGATCCGGTTTTTGAGCAACACTTATATGAGGTATTGATGAATTTGCGACAAGTATTCTTGTCCAGTAAGCTCGGTCGTCCCTCCACCTTGAGCAAAGCTTTCTGAGCCGCCACCCTTACCGTTGATAATCGGCAAAATCTKTGCAGACAATTGCTTCATATTTGTATCGTTCTCAAGTCCGCGGGCAAGAACGACCTGTAGCAAACCTTCATTTTCCGCAATAAAGATGACCCGAAAGGCAGGTACTTCAACTACAAGAAGACGAGCCAGTTTTTGCAAATCCTGAATTGGGCGTTGTTTAAAAATACGTTCAATGGAATCGTTGCTGACATTATCCGCAAGTAACTCCTTCACTTCATAGCTCAGTAATTGCTCACGAGATTCATCGATCAGTTTCTCATTCCTCTTCCCATTCTCGAGTAGTACTTTTACTGTCTGTGACAACCCTTCTTGAGATGCGCTCAACAGGTGTGTCACTTCTTGCAAAGTCTTTTGTTTACGGTGAAGTTGATTCAGCACTCTTCCTCCACAAACAAAATGCACTCGTACATTTCCTTTTTGCATTTCCTTATCAAGAATCTTTAGCGAACCGATTTGAGCAGTGGATGATGGATGCGTTCCTCCGCAACCGTTGTAATCGAAATCTGCAATAATCACCAAACGAATGTCCTCTTCAACTGTTACTTGCTTTCGAAGTGGGTAATCTGACAATTCGTCTTTTGTGACCCACTTCGTTTCGATTGGCCGGTTATCTAATATGATTTGATTTGCACGTTTCTCCACTTCCAGCAATTGCTCGTCTGATACATTCTTCACATCCAAATCAATCGTAACCAGTTCTTTCCCTAAATGAAAACTGGTCGTTTGTATGCCAAACAATTCAACAAAGGCAGCTGTCAATATATGTTGTCCCGTATGCTGTTGCATGAAATCAAATCGACGGTTCCAATCAATTTCAAATTCAACCGCGTCCCCCACTTCGAGYAATGGTTCTGATATGTAATGTCGGATTTCACCGTCAACTTCCTCCACATCAATGACTTCAACTTCATTTATGGCACCTGTGTCGTGGGGCTGTCCTCCACCAGTTGGATAAAAGAGTGTTTCTTCTAACGTGACGTACCATCTATCGGATTCGTCTTTCATCTGACTCACTACAATTGATTTTCCTTTTTGGCAGTAAGCATCTTGGTAAAATAATTTATGTTTCATTTTAAATATTCTCCTTTTATGTTGCAGATTTTGATGCATATGACTTATCACCTTGAAAAATGGGTATATAAAATAATGTACCATCAATTAGCATAGAGGAGCCATGGAATGAAAACAGATATATACCAATCTGAACCTGGACATAAAACTGATTTTCCACTTCCTTTATCTCATGCGAATAGTTTAAATAGGTATCAAAGGATTATTGCAGCTAGTTTTTTTGATTCTACAATGAGGATGGGGAAAAATGCAAAACGAACATCCTATCTGGAAGTGGATATTCTTCAATCCATTAACCGCRATACGGGTCAGCAATTCAAATCGATTTGTGAAATTAATACCCATGTGGAAATGATGGTACAAAAAAAGCTTTTGACTGATTAAAGTCAAAAGCTTTTTTCGTTCGGTTATTTGGATATTATAATAAATAAAAACCAATGCCCATAATAAGATAAGCGGCAAGCAATGTG
>NZ_JBFUJC010000081.1:0-10649 GCF_056401595.1 Paenisporosarcina sp. P4_E4_2
GGGCCTGGCACTATTTGCATGGTGGTATTCATTTCCATATTTTGTTACACTTATAAGAGACTTAAAAAGAGGTGAGCTGTAAAATGTTGAAAAAAACTTTGTTGCTTTTGTCATTGGCAATTGTCGTCCTACTTCCTTTGAACTCGGTTCTTGCGGCTTTTTCAGATGTAAATAATACATATAAACCAGCTGTGGACCATATTGTCAGTAAAGGTTATGCACAGGGAATCAGTGAAACGCAATTCGGTATTTCCAATGAAATCAAACGTATTGATGCAGCAGTCATGATTGCCCGTGTAAATGGTTTTACTCCGGATGGGAATTATCCACAAGCAGGATTCACGGACGTTCCTCAAAATCGTCAATGGGCTGTTAATGCTCTTGCGGCTAACGGAATTATGAATGGTTTATCGACCAAGACTTTCGGAAGTTATCAATCTATGTCAYGTGAACAAATGGCGAAGGTCATTGCACTTACATACGATTTAAAGGCTACTTCTATGGATATTCCATTTACTGATGTTCTTTCGACAGTGAAACCTTTTGTAGCAGCTTTGCTTGAAAGTAATATTACGCAAGGGAAAACGGCTACTGAATTTGGTTCTAAAGCAAATATTACACGAGGTGAATTTGCCTTATTCATCTACCGTGCAGAAACTGCTGGGTCACTTACACCCCCAGAAGTAATTTCAGTTGATTAAATTGTAAAATGAAAAATTACCATCTTGTACTAATTCTGAATTGTGATACAATGAAAACGTATTAAAAATCCTGTTTTGTATTTTCATAAACTTAAAAACTTGGTTGATGCGCGAAAAAGAATCCACGGGACTGGTCTCCCGTGGATTCTTTTTCGTTTATGGAAAACAATTACAAATAGACTATTTCTATTTTACTATATTTTAGTATAATTATTAGTAGAATCTAACATTAAGGAGCTGCATCATGTACCTAAAATTTAAAAGAATGCCTGCTTTTCTACTAGCATTCATTCTAGTCTTTTCAAGTTTACCCGTTTCTGCCGCCACGTTATCTCCTGGTATACACCACGAAACTATCTCGACATCAGTGGGAGGTTACCCACAAAAAGTAAACAAACTCTCCATCGATGTCACAAATCCGTATACTAAAATCGAATACGGGGTATCCAATCCAATCAATACACTTAAGACAGTAACTAATTTATCAAAAGAACATACATATCCGAGCCATAATGTAGTTGGTGCAATTAATGCATCTTTTTTCACCTTCGAAAATCGTTATCCTTCATATTTACTGGCAAAAAATGATCAAATCGTTAATTTAGGAAGAGTTTCGACTAATTTTAATGACTATATGTACGTGCCAGCTGCATTTGGTGTGACGGCTGAAAATAAAGCGAAAGTTGGACGTTATTCGTTAGAACGTACGATTGAACATAATGGGTCGTCATTTAAAACGACAGATATGAACCGGGAAAGAGCAAATAACGAATTAATTTTATACACGGAAGGTTTTCGTGAAGAAAAAACCCGTCAAAACCAATATGGAATTGAAGTGGTTGTAACGGGAGTAACAAAAAAAGTAGACTCCCAGTTGAAATTCGGAGAAAAAGTGACCGGTAAAGTATCCGCTATACGTCCGTATGGTCAGTATACTTCTTCGACAATCCCGAAAGATGGTTTTGTTCTATCCGCATCTGGAACATCGAGTGCTAAATTATCATCTATGAAAATAGGAGACGACGTTTCACTGACAGTTGATGTTGATTCTGCATGGAAAGGCTCACAATTCATGTTGGCATCAGGTCCTTTACTCGTACAGGATGGAAAGTCTGCTTTGACAATTGATATCACAGCCGGTCGTGCAACTGAAAGAACTTCCCGTACCGCTGTTGCGACCGATGCCACTGGCAGTCGTGCATATTTCGTAACGGTCGATGGTCGTCAGTCTGGTTACAGCCAAGGTATGACTCTACTTGAATTTTCAAAGTACCTTGTTTCAATCGGTGCTTATAATGCCATCAATTTGGATGGTGGTGGATCGACAGCGATGGTTACTCGACGTTACGGAAATGTATACCCGTCTCTGATTAATCGTCCTTCTGGTGGCTCAGAACGTTCAGTCTCTGCTATTTTGGAAGCAATTAGTACTGCACCTAATGGACAAGCCACTCATGTAAATGTCTCTCAGGATCAAGAGGGAATCGTTGCTGTTGGTGCATCTCTAGGTTTTAAAGTAAATTATGTGTTAGATCAATATTATAATCCTTTAATAGTAGATTCTACGAAACTAGAACTTCAGGAAGTTTCAAATGGAGTAGGGAAGATTGAAAATAATCGCTTCGTCGGAGTGAAAGCAGGAACAGGGCAAATCACCGCAAAATACGATACCGCTACGGTTTCAATTCCTGTTACAGTTACCGATACGATTGAACAATTAGTGGCATCTCCTTCAGAAGTTCGTGTCGGACTTGGAGAATCAGCTAATTTCCAAGTGAATGGAATCAGTAATAATCAAAAAGTTATTTTCAATCCTGCAGCTGTTTCCTGGACGACAAYAGGAGGCGTAGGCTCAATCAACGGCACTACTTTCAATGCAGGAAATAGTGAAGCTACGGGTTCAATCACAGGAACATTCGGATCTGCACGTGTGTCGATTCCTGTTACAGTTTCAAATAAATCATTACAAGTCAGTGGATTAGATTCACTCACTGGATTAAAGGCAGAAACCATCCGTTCATCTGCAACCATTGGTTTAGAAAAAACGTTGCAGGCTAAAGAAGGATCCAGTTTCCTTAAGTTGTCTTATGATTTTTCAAGCTTTGCTGAGGGTACCTCCGTATCGTACTTGACTTGGCCGAACGGTTTGTCCATTCCTGCGGCACCTAAGAAAATTGGTGCATGGGTATATGGAGATGGTGCAAATCATTGGTTACGCGCAGCCATTACAGATGCTAATGGTCGCGAAACAGTGATTGACTTTACTCAAGATGGAGGACTTAATTGGGTAGGCTGGAAATACGTTGAAGCAACGATTCCGACTAATGTCCAAAGTCCAGTGAAATTGAACAAGATATATATTGCTGAAACTTCTTCAGCGAAGAAAGGTAAGGGTTCGATTTGGATTGACCAGGTCCAAGCCGTTTATTCAAATCAACCAATTCCTACAAAATCATTTGTTCCTTCTTCGTCAGCGAGAGTCGTGGATACAAATAAACAATTTACGGTGACTTTCAATCAACAAATGAATTCCGCATTTTTCAACACGAAGCATGTTTATGTCGAGGATGAGTTCGGAACTCGCCAAAGTGTAGCCGTCCGTACGGGAAGTGATGCAACTAAAGTTGTCGTCAGTGCACCAACGGGAGGATATGTGAAAGGGAAATCCTATAGATTAGTCGTTACACATTTCGTACCGAATGGAAAAGGTGTCCGAATGGTAAAAGACTCGATAACGGAATTTAAAGTTCAATAAGAAAAGCATGTGAGCGATTGCTCACATGCTTTTTCTATTTAATATGACCCGAGAGATAGATAAATCGCTTTTAAGCGCTCTGAGGCACTCTGACGGTCCATTTAGACATATCAGAATCTTTATTGATGACCATTTCCTTAGGGAACAAGAAGGTCCAGGGTTTAGAAGTATTTGCATTAACCTTAAGTTGATCAATCGTAAATGCGCCTTGTGCCACAATTTTGCCATTCGCATCGAGCACTTCCAGTGGAAGTTGCTCTAATGTGATTTGCTGGGAGTGCCCATTTCTAATAAACAGTGAGACCGCAAGTGTACCATCTGGCTGAACTTTTGCCTGGAATCCACTGAAGTTTACTTCTCTGTCATGAAGTTTAGGCAGGGAATCAACAATTTTCTTTAAGCCATCTTTTTGTTCGGCGCTTAGGGCTTCTTCCCAAGCTGCGTCCAATTCGATCTTGTGTGGTACCAACGATTGAACGTTGAAAGCTAAACGCCAACCTTCTTTAGGAAGTTCTCCTTTTAAAGTCGGTTGTTCAAAAACAAACACCCAAGGTCGTGCACTGGTTGCAGGCAATTCACCTAGTTCCGCAAGATTGAATTCTTTTACTGCCACCACTTGTTCATTTTGATCGATCAGCACGAGCTCAGCTGTATTCAATGTAATGGGAGTGGCCAATGATGTCCGTAAAAATGCTTTAACCAACCAAGCTTGTGTATTGTCGTCTTGCTCAATATCGATGCCTGATAAAGAAATTTGATTTGGTTTTAATGGTTCAAGCTCATTCGAAAGGAAGCTGAATACATATTGTTGTTCTTTTGGTACATCCCAAGCAGGATGAAGGGACAATGCTGTAGTGACTTCTTCCGACTGAGCACTCGGTTCAGTGCCATTAACTAACTCTGTTGACTCAACGGTACTATCAGCACCCGTTTTTTCGGTCTTCTTGAAAATCGAAAAAATGCCCATTAAATCGTCTCCTCTCGAGTTGAAATAATTTTCATAAAGTTGATAATCTCGGTAGCGATTGAACGGCGTAGCTCCTGGTAATGCATTTCAAAAAGCTCCAGACCTTCATTTTGGTAAATGCGCATTGGGTCTTCTTGTTGATATGCACGTAAACCGATGCCTTCTTTCAATCGGGTCATCGCCTCTAAATGTCGCACCCATGTCGAATCCAGGTAGGCAAGCATCACTTGTGGAATGGTATTCATAACCTCAGGCTGCTCAGAGAAAGTGGACATGTAATCTTTCAATTCATTTACTGCCGGCTGAAGTTGTTTAATAATATCTTTCACTTTAGAAACAGAACGATTCAATGAAACAGGTGCTAGAAGAATTTGATTCATCGTTTGTTCGATTTGGTCGAAATTCCAGTGTGCAGAAAGTTCGTCTTCTGAGCAACTTTCCCCTACAACAAACTCGACTGTTTCATCCAACATTTTGTGTAATTGATCAATTAAATCATTTCTTTCAAGCACTTTGTCTCTTAAGGTATAAATGACTTTTCGTTGTTCATTGATGACATCATCCAATTTAAGGTTGTACTCACGCATGGAGAAATGAGATCCTTCGACAATACGCTGTGTACGTTCCGTCAATTCATGAACATCTTTACCAAGGACAAGACCTAAGCTATCAGTTTTCACTTTTTTATTGAATTTCTCTAGATCATCTTTTGCAAAACGTTTGAACATATCATCCTCGAGGGAAATAAAGAATTGAGACTCACCTGGATCGCCTTGGCGTCCAGAGCGACCGCGTAATTGATTATCAATTCGACGATTTTCATGCTTTTCAGTTCCGAGGACAAATAGTCCGCCTACATCAGAAACACCATCACCCAGTTCGATATCAGTTCCTCGACCAGCCATGTTAGTGGCAACGGTAATTTGGTTTAATTGCCCAGCTTGTGAAATCAAGAATACTTCCTGCTCCACGCTTTTTGCATTCAACAGTTGGAATTCCAAGTCTAGTTGTTTTAAATATTTCGCTACTTCTTCTGATTGCAAAATAGAAGTAGTTCCGACTAAAACAGGTTGTCCAGTTGTGTGACGGGCTTTTACTTCCTTGGCAACAGCTGTATATTTCTGCTCAATCGTTTCATAGACTTGATCCGTTTCATCTTTACGAATGCGTGGGCGGTTTGTCGGAATTTGCAGAACTTGCATTCCATATACTTCAAGGAATTCTTTTTCCTGCGTTTTTGCCGTACCCGTCATCCCGCAAAGTAGGGGATACATCCGGAAATAGTTTTGAATGGTGATTTGGGCTTGGGCTTTATTTTCTTCCGTAATCGTAACGCCTTCTTTAGCTTCAATTGCTTGATGTAATCCATCAGACAATGTACGGCCATCCATGATTCGTCCAGTAAACATATCGACTAAGAAGATTTTATCTTCTTTAACGATATAATCAACATCGCGTTCAAACATTACATGAGCACGAACTGCCTGAATGACATAATGGAACAAAGTCTGATGCTCCAAATCATAAAGATTATCAATTCCAAAAGCCGCTTCCACTTTTTCGATTCCGGTTTCAGTTAATGATGTTGCTTTCGTTTCATCATCGAAATCGTAGTCCCGCTCTATGATAAATCGTTTAGCCAAACGAGCTGCAATCATATGTAAATCTGCATCAGCTGACATTTTGCCGGCTACAATCAACGGTGTTTTGGCTTCATCAACCAATACGCTATCCACTTCATCTATAATGGCAAAATGGTAAGGGCGTTGGACTTTTTGGGAGAGGTCAGGTGCCATATTATCACGCAAATAGTCAAAACCAAACTCTGTTCCCACACCGTACGTAATGTCCGCATTGTAGGCTTCTTGTTTCATGGCCGGTTGCATCAATGGCAGATTGATGCCGACTGTCAATCCTAAAAAGCGATGGATCTGTCCGATTTGTTCAAAGTCACGATTCGCTAAATATTCATTTACCGTTATGACATGAACGCCTTTCCCTTCAAGTGCGCGCACGTAAGAAGGCAGGGATGCAACGAGTGTTTTACCTTCTCCGGTTGGCATTTCGGCAATATTGCCTTCAGTCAATACTAGACCTCCAATTAACTGGACATCGAAGTGACGCATTTTTAGGACGCGTTTCGAAGCTTCACGAACAACAGCAAAAGCATCTGGAATAATGGCCTGAATTTTTTCGCCATTTTCAATTCGTTTTTTGAACACTTGAGTGTCTTCTCTTAATTCATCATCTGATTTTTGAGAATATGTATCTTCCAGGTTATTAATTTGATCTACTAATTTACGATATTTCTTTAATTGGCGTTCGCTAGTTTCTGTTGACCGTTTAAAAAGGGAAATCATAATTTTTACGCTCCTTTTATTTCTATACACCTACTTATTTTAACAAAAAATTGAAGGAAATACTATGAAACATATAATCACTTCGGACGTCTAATAGGATGAAAGTGTTTTATTTGACAAGTTAATGGTTATATTCATAGGAAGAAACATTCATTTTTACGAATACTGTTTACCATCATCGGTTTCATGCTATAATACTTATGGATTTATATGTATAAACGATTATGTAATAACTTGAGGAGGAAAGACATGCTCTACCTATCTTTGGTTCTGGCATTTGTCGCTTCGATACTACTAACACCAGTGGTGAAGGCAATCGCGTTTAAGGTGGGCGCCGTCGACCGACCTAATTATAGAAAAGTTCACGCACGTATAATGCCACGTTTAGGTGGATTAGCCATATTTGGTTCATTTTTAATTGGTTACTTTGTGCTACACCCGGAAGATCCAACTGCACTTTATATTATTTTAGGTGCTTTTATGATCATTATTACAGGTGTACTTGATGATATGTTTGAAATAACGGCAAAAGCAAAATTGCTTGGACAATTCATTGCGGCAGGAATCGTCATTTATGGCGGCTTGGAAATTGATTTCATTAACTTACCTTTTGGTGGGGAATTGGATTTTGGTTACTTCAGTATCCCATTAACGATTTTATGGATTGTCGGAATCACCAATGCAATCAATTTGATTGATGGTCTTGATGGATTGGCTGCAGGAGTATCCACAATCGCATTAATCACACTTGCAGGAATGGCATTTATGATGGGTAACATGTTCGTGTTTGCAATGGCTGCACTACTTGCAGCGAGTTCTGCCGGTTTCTTATTCTACAATTTCCACCCTGCGAAAATTTTCATGGGTGATACAGGGGCTTTGTTCCTTGGATATATGATTGGTGTACTTGCATTGCTTGGTTTCAAAAATGTTACGGTGATTTCGTTGATTATCCCGATTATTATGTTGGGTGTTCCGATTTCCGATACATTTTTCGCCATCGTGCGACGCGTGCGTTTGAAACAGCCGCTCTCAGCACCAGATAAATCTCATTTACATCACTGCCTATTGAATGTAGGATTTACTCACAGTCAAACTGTTCTTATCATTTATGCACTGGCATCGATGTTTGGTCTGGCAGCTTTGATTTTCTCACAAGCAACGTTGTGGGGGGCAATCTTATTAATCGCTGTTATGTTAGTAGCTATCGAATTGTTCGTAGAAGCAGTTGGCTTGGCTGGCAAGAACTATAAACCATTAATCAACTTTGTCCGAATGATCGGCAAATGATCATAACCTCATGCGAAATTCGCATGAGGTTTTTTTATGGTTTGATAGGGAAAAGATAAACATATTGAAACAAATTGCCATTAGATGAAAGATGTCGCTTTAAGCATAAAAAAACCCCGACACTGTTTGAAGTGTCGAGATTTTAAAGTTATTCATTATTGTCTAAATCATCTTCTTTTGCAAACTCATTTGAGTCTGTTTCAGAACCACTATCGGAGTAACTGGATGCATCAGGATTTAAGCCCAAATGGCTTTTTAGCACATCTTGCGTTTCGTTTAATGATTCTTCATCCAATAACCAGTAATAAACGCCAGTCGACATGTCGTCTGAACCTTCAAGCGACAGTGTGTCAACTTGAGGAGCACCATCTTTGATATAGGCAATGAATGATTTCATTTCGCTAAACGTCATATCTGTTTTCATGTTATCACCAACAGCATCAATTACATCGCCATACTTTGTAAAGGATGAAGCAGAAGATGCTTTCTTCATAATTGAACTTAATATTTCTTGTTGGCGTTTGCCACGTTCGATATCATTATCCAGTTTACGGGTACGGGCCAAAGCTAGTGCTTCGCGGCCGTCTAATTTCTGATAGCCTTCTTCTAATTGAATGGAGTATATGTCATTTTCATCTTTTTCAAGTCGATCATAAGGAACATGTGCATAAATGCCATCTAGTGCATCTACAACATCGATGAATGCATTAAAGTTCATTCGAACATAATAATCCACAGGTACATCGAGTAATTCTTCAACAGTTTCTATGGAAGCTTTCGTGCCGCCATAAGCAAGGGCATGAGTTATTTTATCTTTGTGTCCCACTTCAGGGATGTATACAAATGAGTCACGTGGAATGCTGACTAATTTTACGGTTTTATCTTTGTTATTAWGTGTAGCAAGCATTAATGCATCTGAACGGCTGTTGCCTTCACCTTGACCGCGTGCTTCACTATCATCAACGCCAATGAAAAGAATGGATACATTATCTTCAAGGGGTTTAACAGCTTCTTCACGTAATTCTGAGCCTGCGCGATCATGAATTGCTTCATAAGATTTGTCTGCAGCTGATTCTGCCTTTTTAGCTAAATAAATTCCGTAAGCGGTTAAGCTAATCAGGAGGGACGCAACAAGCATAGCTGAAATTTTTAGTATTAATGACTTTTTCGAGGTACCGCTTCTTGTCGTTTTATATTTTTTTCGATTCATTTTTAATCTCCTCTGGGTAGGGTTCGACCCTACTACTCAATAAGACGTCCCAAGTTAGCTCATTGTTTCGTCTCTAGCTACAGCACTCCTCATTATACAATGCTTTACCTATACCGTAAAAGGAAAAGTTTTTTACATTTTCTTTAAAATCATTACATCTGTTAAATATTTCTTGCTATATATACGCAATAAAGGCCCGAATTTAGGTGTCAAACTCAAGGAATTTGGAAGATTGTTGCTCGATTTTAGCTTGCCCATTCGTCATTTCTGTTATCCATTCTACAAATGCCTCTTCTGTTGATACAGGCACGTAGAGAAGTATTTCCACAGTATCTGCGTAATCTATGCGTTCGAGTGGATAGGTGGACCCACGCACTTCATTTTCGACTTTACCCAGCCACGTATAATCGACAGAAACTTTCATTAAATGGTGGAGTCGGCGTTCGACAATATGCGCTGCCTGAATTCCTTCGGTAGTAGCTTTTCCATACGCACGAATTAAACCGCCTCCACCTAATTTAATACCGCCAAAGTATCGCGTTACAACAACGACAGTATCCTTTAAGCCTTGTTTTTTTAAAACTTCCAACATCGGAACACCAGCTGTTCCACTTGGTTCCCCGTCATCATTCGCTTTTTGAATGGAGTCATGTTCTCCAATCATGTAAGCTGAACAATTGTGATTCGCTGATTTATGTTGAGATTTTATTTCATCAATAAAGGCTTGAGCCTGTTGTTCAGTCTCAGCTCGGTTTACGTAAGTGAGGAATCGGGATTTTTGAATAATAATTTCTGATTCTCCGAAGCCTTTAACTGTGACATAATCTTTTCTCAAATCTTTCCACTCCTCGCTGACATCTAGTTGTCATCTAATTTTAATATGTTTTTGTGTATATAGTGATATAATAAATGCAGTCATAGCAGGAATAAAGGCATATATGACGTATTATATAGATAGAGAAATGAATGATTAAGCATTCATCAGACAGTTGCTCGAAAAAGGAGAATACCCGATGTCAGGGAAAAAGGTCGATATCAATTCTTTAGATCATATTTTCAGCCAAATGGTTGAAACGATGGACCGCTCCAAAAACGATATTTTCATTATAAGCGAACAAAATCGACAAAGCTTATTACAAATGCAAAAAGAATTGGAAATTGTCCATTCGAAATTAGCTGATGTATTAATAGAAGGTGATTTGCTTGAAGAAGATACCCGTCTATCAAGAAAGCGGCTCGGCGATGTATCCAAGCATTTTAACACGTTTACGGAAGAACAAGTGCGTGAGGCTTATGAACAAGCAAACGATTTACAAATAAAACTTTCAATTAATCGTACGGAAGATCGCCAACTACGGGAACGTAG
>NZ_JBFUJC010000082.1:0-10555 GCF_056401595.1 Paenisporosarcina sp. P4_E4_2
GTATTGTAGGAGAACGTATTATCAATCAACTTTTAGCTAATCCTAATTGCAAAATTGTCAGTGCGTTTGATGWGAATGCACAACGATTACAAGAAATGAAAAGTAAATACGAGTTGCCAATAGCAAATTCCATTGAAGAATTATTTGAGACGAAACCACACTGGGTGTATATAGGTACACCTCCTAATAGTCATGCCTCACTTGCTTTACAAGCAGCTGAAAAAGGCTGTTTGGTGTTATCTGAAAAGCCTCTCGCTCACGATGTGGAAAGTGGGAAATTAATGGTTGAAAGTGCTAAACAAGCAAATGTCTTAACGGCGATGCATTTTCCTCTTATGTATAGTCCGGCAATTCAAACGTTAATGAATGAAGTTGAAGACAATACACTTGGAGAAATACTTCGCGTTGAACTTCAAACATATTTCCCGCATTGGCCAAGAAAATGGCAACAGAATCCATGGATTGGTTCTCGTGCTCAAGGTGGGTTTATAAGAGAAGTATTTCCACATTATCTTCAAATCATGTATCGACTTTTTGGGGAATTTACATTTTCAGCACATCATACAAAATATCCTGAAGATCAAAGTTTATCTGAAACAGGAACTTCTGCATTCGGTCAAACTCACAGTGGAATTCATATTCTAATCAATGGCTTAAGCGGAGTAGGACAGGAAGAACTTTTGGAATTCAAAGTGTTTGGAACAAAGAAAGTGATGACAATTAGAAATTGGTCAGAACTATGGGGAAGCGAAAAGGATGAGCCGGAGAAAAAAGTCGAAATCAATAAAACAACCAAATCTTTGTGGGATGCTTGTCATGATGCGAGAAGTGGAAAAGAAGCTTCGCTTGTGTCCTTTGAAGAAGGGTTAATCGTGCAGCGTTGGATTGATGAATTATTGACTTAAGTAAATTCCTTTTAGGTAAGTGGAATACATATGTAGACACCTTTTTTGAAGGTGTCTTTTTTGCGTGCAATCACACTACACGTTACAATAAAGTGATAGATGACGGGAGTGATAGAATGAATTTCACAGTGCAGGACGTTGACCATATGATTCAATCTCAACATGATTTTTACTATACAGGCGCCACAAAATCAGCAGCATTTCGAAAGCAGCAATTAACTAAACTGAAGCAGGCTATACAACTTCATGAACAAGAAATCGTACGGGCACTTTATGATGATTTACATAAAAGTGAATTTGAAGCATATGCCACAGAAGTAGGGTTTGTATTAGATAGTATCGGATATATGTTGAAGAATCTAGAGGAATGGATGAAACCGGAAGCAGTTAAAACGGCTCTTCATTTACAACCAGCAAAAAGTTTCATTATTCGTGAACCTTATGGCTCTGTCTTGATTATTGGTCCATTCAACTACCCATTTCAACTGGTCATGGAACCACTGATTGGTGCGATGATTGGAGGGAATTGTGCTATCGTCAAACCTTCGGAATCGGCTGCTCATACGGCCATCGTTATCAAGAAAATCATTGAATCAACATTTCCACCAGAATATATTCGTGTGGTTGAGGGTGAACGGGATGAGACATCCATTCTTATTCATGCACCGTTCGATAAAATTTTCTTCACCGGAAGTGTTCAAGTCGGAAAAATCGTCATGAAAGCTGCAGCTGAAAGATTGACTCCTGTGACGTTAGAACTTGGCGGAAAAAGTCCTGCAATCATTGATCATACCGCAAATTTAGAAGTCGCTGCGAAGCGTATCGTCTGGGGTAAATTCGTCAATGCCGGACAAACTTGTGTGGCTCCTGATTATTTACTGGTGAATCACAAAGTAAAAGATCAATTTATTGAGTTATTAAGGAAAACAATAAAAGACTTTTACGGGAAAGACCTACAAAAGAGTCCGGATTATGGCCGTATTATTAATCAAAAACAGTTCGATCGATTAAAACAGTTAATCAGACATGAAGGTGCCCACATTGTCTCCGGTGGAAATATGGATGAAAGTGACTTATATATTGAACCAACCATTCTAGACGGGGTTTCGTGGAATAGCCCTTCTATGGAAGATGAGATTTTTGGACCAATTTTACCAATCATGACTTATGATCGATTGGAAAGTGCAATAAGACAAATTAGAAAGTTACCAAAACCATTGTCTGCTTATTTATTTTCTGAAAATGAAAATGCCATTCAGTACTTTTTGGATGAACTGCCTTTCGGTGGAGGGTGTATCAATGATACAGTGACCCATGTAGGGAGTGCTCATTTGCCGTTTGGCGGTGTGGGGTCATCCGGTCTGAACGCTTATCATGGGAAATATAGTTTCGAAGCATTTACTCATGCCAAATCAATATTGAAAAAGAGTACCAAGTTTCCAGTGAATATTGTATTTCCACCATATAAAAACAAAGTGAAACTTGTGAAGACTCTTCTTAAATAGATGGTTATGTTAACATTTATTAAGATTAGAGGGAATCAGCTCCCTTTCCGCGGATGAACTAGCAAGCCTCCTCGGGCCAACAGGAGGTTGGTCACGAAGGCGTTGCCACACGAGGTGGCGTTCTTAGCCTTCGTTCCTTGAACAGTACAGTTTTACAAAGCTAAGAAAAAAATATACTAATACTAAAAAATCAGCGACCTTCATTTTAATTGGAAGTCGCTGATTTTTCTGCTTTATTATAAGGGAGTAAGATTGATACGGTAGTGCCTTTATTGAGTTGGCTATTAATAGTAATTTTCCCGGCATGCTCCTGAATGATTTTTTCGGAAATCATCATTCCAAGTCCAGTACCTGTGGTTTTCGTCGTGAAGAAGGGTTCAAATATTTGATTCACAACTTCCGGCGTCATACCAGCACCATTATCACGAATATGAATACTGACAAATCCATCTGTCTCCAAATCTGTAGAGATTTCTAGGGAGCCTTCATTGRTCAGTGCTTCAATTGCATTTTTAACAATATTGATTATTACCTGTTTAATTTGATTCTGCTCACCAATAACAATTGCATTTTGGGCATTCCAAGATTCTTTCAGTAATATACTTCTTAAATTAAGCTCTGGACTAAATAGAAGCACGACATCTTGAATGATTCTTTCAATATGAAATTCTTTTGCCTTTGTGACATGAGGTTTTGCGAGAATTAAAAACTCACTGATGATTAAGTTGATTCGCTCAAGTTCTGAAGCTATTAACTTTGTATAAGTTTGATAGGGGTGTTGATCATCTGTATTCATCATTTGAATGAAACCTGAAATCACAGTCATTGGATTACGGATTTCATGCGCAACTCCAGCAGCAATTTCTCCTGCCAGTTTCAGCTTTTCAGTCTGGACAATCAGTTTTTCTGCTTCTTTACGATAAGAAATATCCCGTGTAATAACGGACATTGCTACTATATCCCCACTTTTGTTGTAAATGGGACTTAACGTCAATTGCGCATCAAAGAAAGTGCCATTTTTTTTCATATCTTTTGTTTCGAAAGAGTAAAAACTTTCTCCTTTTAAAACTTTTTCGATTCTTTCGTTTGCTGCTGCCACATTCTCAGGTGGTACAAGTGGAATGTGGTTGCCGATACATTCCTCTCGACTCCAGCCATAGAGCAGCTCAAAAGCTGGATTCAGTGCAATAATGCGGGCATCTAAATCAAATACTGCAATGCCATCCTTGGCATTCTCAAAAAACATATGTAAATAGCCTTCCCTGGAATCTAGGGCTCTTTCCAGTGTCGATTGCTGTTCTTCCATTCGATGCCATGTGTTGCGCATAAAGAGTGAATGGACAACAGCTGTCAAACTTATTAAAATCAAAAACAATAGGACAACATATAGATTACCGAATTCAATGGTGCTTTCAAAATTTATATAGTTTTTTTGGAAAAGATAAATGACTTCCAGTGCAGTAATTGGTAAAAGAATTAAACTTGATATGATTGAATGGTATAATGAAGCGATGAATAGTGGATATACAAAAAGTAAAATATGTATGTAATAAGGTGTATCAATAATTAGATATAAAATATATCCATTCATTCCGCCCAGTATCAGGGTTTGCATCACATAATTATTTATGTTCATTCTCCGAAGAATATATAACAGGATACAATATAGGATAGCGAAAAGTGGGATGGAAACTGGATTTTGGTAATGGATAAACAGACTTGATAATGTATGTAAAAGTAATCCAACTGCAAATAAATTTATGAACAATCGATTGCGTTTTGTCAGGAGCATAGATTTGTCCATTTTTCACCTCGTTAATAAGTAGTTATTCCTATATCATACATGATTTAGCGGTGTGCGAACATGCTGAATTTTGATATGATATTTATCATACAGGGGGTTAATCATGTCAAGTGTGTTTAAAGAGAAAGAAACAGTTCAATTACTTAAAAAACTTGTAGAGATTCCAAGTCCTTCGGGATATACGAAAGAAATCATGAATTTTATGGCTTCGCTTTTAGATAACATGCACGTATCATACCACCGATCAAACAAAGGGGCATTAATTGCCACGATTGAGGGAAAAGATAATTCTAAACATAGATTGTTAACAGCACATACAGATACGCTCGGTGCGATGGTAAAAGAAATCAAAGGTAGTGGACGACTTAAACTATCGATGATTGGTGGATTTAATTGGAATGCGGTAGAAGGCGAATATTGTCACATACATACAGCCTCTGGTAAAAAAGTCCGCGGAACGATTTTGATGCATCAAACGACTGTTCATGTCTATAAGAATGCCGGTTCTGCAGAACGCAATGTTGAAAATATCGAAGTACGTATAGACGAGAAAGTGACGAATGCAGAGGAAACAAAAGCACTTGGAATAGAAGTGGGTGACTTTGTATCATTTGATCCTAGATTTGAGCAAGTAGAATCAGGCTTTATAAAATCACGTCACTTGGACGATAAGGCTAGTACAGCTTTATTATTACAATTGATTGCTTCCATTAAAGAAAATGATTTGAAACTTCCGTATACCACTCATTTCTACATTTCGAACAATGAAGAGATTGGCTATGGTGGTAATTCGAATATTCCTGACGAAGTAGTGGAGTATATCGCTGTCGACATGGGTGCAATTGGTGATGGGCAAACATCCGATGAATACACGGTCTCCATTTGTGCGAAGGATTCTTCAGGTCCCTACTATTACGAACTTACACGACATTTGGTTGAATTGGCTAAACAGCAAGGCATTGAATATAAGCTGGATATTTACCCGTATTATGGTTCTGACGCCTCGGCTGCAATTCGCGCTGGATTCGACGTCAAACATGCCTTATTCGGACCAGGTATTGAAGCGTCACATGCATACGAACGGACACATATTGATTCATTGAAACACACTTCAGCACTGCTAGAAGCATATGTGCTCTCTCCAATGGAGACAGAATAGGAGGAAAGCAAATGCAGTCAATTGACTTAATCAGCTGCTTGCCGGTTAAAGAAATTCACGGATCACTTCCAGCCGAAGTGTTTGATATAGCGGTTGATTCACGTAGTGTTCAACCAGAAAGTATTTTTATCTGTATTAAGGGATATACCGTAGATGGCCATGAATATGCCATGCAAGCAATTGAAAGTGGAGCAAAAATAATTGTTTCAGAAAAACAACTGGAATTGGACTATTCCCGAGTCGCCTGTGTAGTCGTTGACGATACAACGCGAGCGGTCGCGTTACTGGCCTCCAAGTTTTATGGATACCCATCCAAAGATTTAACAATGATTGGTGTAACCGGTACAAATGGTAAAACAAGTGTAAGTGGCATCATTCAAAATATGCTTCAAGGACTTGCTGTGAAATCTGCCTTGACTGGTACAATCGGTTTTAATTTAAATGGAGTTTTGTATGATTCTGCGAATACGACGAGTGACGCATTAAGCACACAATTAATGATTCAACGTGCGAAAAGCGAAGGCTGTCAGACAATGATTATGGAAGTCTCTTCTCACGGATTGGTACTAGGGCGTCTAACTGGTGTAGATTTTGATATTGCCATCTTTACAAATTTAACGCACGATCATCTGGATTTCCATGGAACAATGGAACAATATGGACAAGCAAAAGGTCTATTGTTCTCACAATTGGGTCAAGATTTACAACGTACAAAACATGCAATTGTTAATGGAGATGATCCCTGGTCTAACCGATTGAAAGAAATGACGGGTTATCCTGTATGGTCATATGCGATTCATTCGGATGCACATTTCCAGGGGCGTAATATTCTGTTGCAATCAAATTGTACAAAATTTGAGATGAAGACGCCTGAAGGGATTTTTCCTGTACGTATGAATCTTCTTGGCGAGTTCAATGTATATAATGCATTGGCTTCAACAACGGCTTTGTATACACAAGGATATACAATTCCACAAATCATTGAACAACTTGAAAAAATTCCGCCAGTTAAAGGACGAATGGAAAAGTTGGATAGTGAGTTGCCCATATCCATCTTTATTGATTATGCTCATACACCGGACGCGATTGAAAAAGCGATTTCATCAGTCCTACCGTATCGAACAAATCGTCTCATCTTCTTAGTCGGAACGGGTGGTAATAGAGATCGATCAAAACGTCCTGCAATGGCTCAGATGGCTTCGGTCGCTGATTATGTGATTTTAACGACGGACGATCCACGCGACGAGCCATACGAATCAATTCTTACTGACCTGGAAAAAGGAATGTTGCATAAGAATTATGCGTGTATTGGTAACCGTGAAGCGGCTGTAAAGCATGCAATCGAGATTGCTGAGCCAGGTGATATTATCATTTTTGCAGGTAAAGGACATGAAGATTATCAAATCATTGGACGTACTAAGTTCCCGCATAGCGATGGAGATATAGCATTGGCTGCTGGTAAATTGAAATTCCAGGATTCTCCCTCTCGTTCTTGAAATAGCAGAAGTTTACACTGAAGCGAGAAATCGGGCTGGAGCTTAGTGCTGGAAATCGTAACAAAGAACCGATCACATTTGCCGATCGGTTCTTTCGACTTTTTGTTCACTTGTAATTTTTTGAAAAACTCCATATGATGATAAAGGAAAAAAAGAAGGAGAATACCTAATAATGACTAATCAAGTTCAAGACCAAATACAAGCAAGAAGAACATTCGCGATTATTTCCCATCCCGATGCCGGTAAAACAACAATGACAGAAAAATTGCTGTTTTTTGGTGGAGCCATTCGTGATGCAGGGACGGTAAAGGCTAAAAAAACCGGTAAGTTCGCTACATCGGACTGGATGGAAATCGAAAAGCAACGTGGGATTTCTGTAACTTCTTCAGTTATGCAATTCGATTACGACAATTGCCGTATCAATATTCTAGATACACCAGGTCACCAAGATTTCAGTGAGGACACATACCGTACATTAATGGCGGTAGATAGCGCGGTGATGATTGTTGATGCTGCAAAAGGAATTGAAGCTCAGACGATAAAATTATTTAAAGTTTGTCGCTTACGTGGGATTCCTATTTTTACGTTCAWCAATAAATTGGATCGCCAAGGTAAAGAGCCTCTGGAACTAATGGAAGAACTCGAAGAAGTGCTGGGAATTGAGTCGTATGCAATGAACTGGCCAATTGGTATGGGGAAAGAATTTTTAGGGATTTATGACCGTTTCAATAATCGTATTGAACAGTTCCGTACCGATGAGAAGGAACGCTTTTTGCCATTAGACGAAGATGGTGGATTAGCTGTCGATCATTCAATGAAACAAACTTCTTATTACAAACAAGCTTTAGATGATATTTTGTTGTTAAATGAAGCGGGTAATGACTTTGACCTTGAGAAATTAAAAAATGGAAAAATGACACCTGTATTCTTTGGCAGTGCCTTAACGAATTTTGGTGTCCAAACATTCTTGGAAACTTACTTACAATTTGCGCCGACTCCACAACCTCGAAAAACTGATGCTGAAGAAGTGATAAATCCAGTAACAGAGGAATTCTCAGGGTTTATCTTTAAAATTCAAGCCAATATGAATCCTGCTCACCGTGACCGTATTGCATTTGTGCGTATCGTATCGGGTAAATTTGAACGTGGTATGACTGTGACTTTATCCCGTACTGGTAAAACGTTTAAACTGACTCAATCGACTCAGTTTTTAGCGGACGATCGTGAAACAGTGGACTACGCAGTTGCAGGAGATATTATCGGTTTGCATGATACCGGCAGTTATCAAATTGGGGATACCATTGTTGGTGGTAAAAAGTCATTTAATTATGAGAGACTTCCACAATTCACACCAGAATTATTTGTTCGTGTTACAGCCAAAAACGTAATGAAATCAAAGCATTTCCACAAAGGCATCATGCAATTGGTGCAAGAAGGTGCCATTCAATATTATAAAACGCTTCATACGGAAGACGTCATTTTAGGAGCGGTAGGTCAGCTTCAATTTGAAGTGTTTGAACACCGAATGAAAAATGAGTACAACGTAGAGGTTCGAATGGAACCTATCGGTAATAAAATTGCCCGTTGGATTGAGAACGAAACTGAAGTTCAGGAATCTATGTCAAGTCCTCGAAGCATGCTCGTTCGTGATCGTTATGATCGATATGTGTTCTTATTTGAAAATGATTTTGCAATGCGCTGGTTCCAAGATAAAAACGAAAATATCGAGCTATATAGTTTGTTATAAGGAGAAAACCTGTCTTTTGACAGGTTTTTTATTTTGTTGGCTATGTAAATTTTTTATGGTGTTTTATATGCTCACTTTCCGCGGACCATGGACAATTTGGTTCTAATCTTTGCGACGATTAGCCGCAGGAGTATCGCAAATTCCCTTACAATCAACAACATTACATGACAGAGACTATAGAAAAAATATGTTATCGTTTACAACCGATAATTAAGGACGCAGCTAACACCATTTATTAGTGAATTAATATAGAAATATTGTCAATCACGTTTCCGAATAAAGTTTTACACGATTCACGTTTGAAGTAAGTGGGCGTAACGAATATGATAGAGAGAGAAGTTTTTGCAGGAGAGGAAATTATGAAATGAAAATCAGCGATTTTTCGATAAAACGTCCCGTYTTTACAACAGTCATTATGTTTTTGGTTATTATCTTAGGTTTAGTATCGTACTTCAAAATACCAGTTACGTTAATTCCTGAATTGAACCCTCCTATTGGTGTGGTAGTTACAAGTTATCCAGGGGCGAGCCCGACAGAAGTCAGTGAAAAAGTGACAAAGCCACTTGAATCAAGTTTGTCAACTTTACCGGGGATAAAAACATTGCAATCTACTTCGCAAGAAGGCGTCAATATTATTGTATTGCAATTTGATTGGTCAACCAATATTGATGATATACAAAACGATATCATGCAGCGTATCGATCAAACTCCAGTACCTGACGATTCTCAAAAACCTCGCTTTTTGAAATTTGACCCAGCACAGTTTCCTATCATTCAGTTATCACTTCGTGCTCCTGAAAATGAGGGAGACGTCCGAATCATCGCAGAACAACTGGAAAAAGAACTGCGACGTACAGACGGCGTAGCGAGTGTCAATGTTTCAGGGGCGTTAGTTGAAGAAGTACAAATTTTATTGGATCAACAAAAGCTTGAAGCTAAAGGACTAGCGCAATCTGACATCGTGCAGTTGATTCAAGCAAATAATGTTTCGTTTCCTGGTGATCCAATCGAAACACAAGATGGAAAGCAACTGACTACACGTATTGTCAGTACACTGACAAATGTCGAAGATATAAAGAATTTAGTGGTGACTGTCAATCCTATGGACGGTAAGAACATAACCGTTGCAGACGTAGCAACGGTTGAGTTGGCAGAACAAGAAACCTCAACTGAAACTCGTGCGAATGATGAACCCGCGGTTTTGATGTCAGTACTGCAAGAATCTGGAGCCAATACAGCAGATGTTTCAACCTCGTTAAAAGAATCTTTAGATGAACTTTTAAAGAAGGATGAGTATAAAGGGGTAGAAGCGGATATTTTGTTTGACCAAGGTGATTATGTGAAGTTAGCCATCGGAAACATTGGTTCTTCGCTCATATTTGGTGGACTCTTCGCCATGCTTGTACTTTTTGTTTTTTTACGCGGAATAAAGAGTCCAATTATCATTGGAATTGCTATTCCGTATTCAGTCATCGTAACGTTCGTGCTAATGTATTTTGCTGATTTTGCTCTAAATATCATGACGTTGGGTGCACYTGCACTTGGTATTGGGATGTTGGTAGATAATGCAATAGTGGTCATCGAAAACATCGAACGTCATCTCGGTATGGGGAAAGACTCTAAAACTGCTGCTTCTGAGGGAACAAAGGAAGTGGCAGGGGCAATTATAGCATCAACTTTAACAACTGTTGCTGTGTTCGTTCCTGTTATCTTTATCACAGGTTTAATTGGCCAAATTTTCACTGAGTTTGCCTTAACCATTTCCTTTAGTTTAATTGCTTCTTTGGTAGTGGCACTTACCGTCATTCCGATGCTTGCAAGTAGAATGATGAAAAAACCTAGAGGCGACTTCGAAGCAAAACGTCGACGTTCAAAATCATATAATAATTTTGAACGCTCGGTTAAATGGGCTCTAGGACATCGATTAATGGTATTGATT
>NZ_JBFUJC010000083.1:0-10539 GCF_056401595.1 Paenisporosarcina sp. P4_E4_2
GGATACTATGTCATCAGTTGGTACAGTGAAGGAATTTACCAGTTTAAAAATGAAGTGATTCAAGCGTTGTCCAATGTGGTTGACGTGAAAGGTTTGTATGAAAAAAAACGTTTTGCCGTCAAAGGTACTTATATGGAAGATGATGATTTTATTTCGGGAGAAAAGGCTCCTGAACCATTGCTTGTAAAAGAGAATGACATGAATTTTGCAGTGTATTTAAACGACGGGGCAATGGTAGGCATCTTTTTGGACCAACGTGACGTAAGAAGAACTATTCGTGATTCCTATTCAAAAGGGAAAAATGTCTTGAATACGTTTTCTTATACAGGTGCATTTTCAGTTGCAGCGGCACTTGGTGGTGCAATAAAAACGACGAGTGTCGATCTGGCTAATCGCAGTAAAAGCAAAACGATCGAGCAGTTCAGTGTTAATGGTATCGATTTCGAGTCCCAGGACATTATTGTGGAAGATGTTTTTCATTATTTTAAATATGCGGTTCGAAAAGAATTGAAATTTGATTTGGTGATATTAGATCCTCCAAGCTTTGCCCGATCTAAAAAGCATACGTTCAGCGCTGGAAAGGACTATACAGATTTACTTATGCAAGCAATTGCCATTACTGGAAAAAACGGCATGATTGTTGCTTCTTCAAACTGCAGTACGTTTGGCATGACCAAGTTTAAAGGGTTTATTGATAAAGCGTTTAAACAATCTGGTGAAAAGTATACTATCCGGGAAGAGTTCTCTCTCCCTGAAGACTTTAAAACAATCGAAGAATTTAAAGAAGGAAATTATTTAAAAGTAGTGTTCATTGAAAAACGCTAATCCTCTCAGGAAATTTGACTTGAATATTTTTGACTAGATAATGTTTATGCTTACGGGATTGATTTGCTTATAAATCGTAAATGGTAAGGGGGGATAGATGCAAAAGTGTGCTTGAAAAAGCGGATTCAACTCTTTATGTCGCGAGAGAAAACGGACGTAATCAAGTTGAACTCGCAAAGTTGGATGACATCGCTCCTGCGATGCTCGCAAGTACATAAAGTTATATACAATAATAAACTGCCCAGAAAGGCTTGTCCTTTCTGGGCAATTTTAAGTATGAAAATATCTATTGAGTAGGAAAGGAAAGCCACTAAAACGTTTAAATAATAAAAAAGTGAATAATCAGATTAAGTCAAATAGTCAAAAAATGTATTGTATATACTTTATACTACAGATAGTATTTAGGTATAAACATCATGAGACGAGGTATACCTTTGTGGAATTACTAACAGTGAATTTCCTATTTAATCTATCAATATTAATTGTATTACTTTTTTTCTGTTTGATGTGGGCAGAGAAATCAGATGTAAAGAATAATTACCGAGAAACAGCTAAGTTATATTTTATCGTTTCTTTGGTGCTCTGTTTTGTATTTTCATACCGCTTGACGGAAGATATAGTATTAGACCTGCGAATAGTCCCTTTTATGATAGGGGGACTCTATTTGGGGATAAGTCCGATATTGGGTCTACTGATTATCGTTATTCGTGGATTTTTTGGAATCGATAACGGATTCTATATAGCCGCATTGTTTTACGGAGTAGCCAGTTGGTTTTTATGGTATATTTCCCCTTGGTTTTTAAAAAGGTCATTTAAATCCAGAATAATGTTTTCTGTAGGGTTAACTTTTCTGGTCAGTTTGTTCATATTAGTAGGTTTAGAAATTCTTTCCCCGCCAGAACATTCTTTAGATTTCTGGTTTGCTTATCTTTTTGTACCGCCACTGGGAGTTGCCATGATTTCTTATCTTATAGAAGGTATTAGAAGAAATATTCTTTTGCGACAGCGTTTGGTCAAGGCTGAAAAATTAGAGGCAGTTGAACAGATGGGTGCGGCCATTTCTCATGAGATTCGTAATCCCTTGACGTCTGCCATGGGTTTTGTTCAGCTGTTAGAAGACGATTTACTTGATTTGGATAAACGAAAGCAATATCTCAACATTTTAAAAGAAGAATTACAATCAGCTGAAAAGGTAATACAGGATTATTTAACATTTTCCAAACCGACCATTGAATCCGTAGAAGTATTTCAAGTGGAAGAAGAGCTTAATCAAATACTAAAATTGCTGCAGCCTTCTGCTAATTGGTATTCGGTAAGAGTGGAAAGTGATTATAGCTCGTTAAATTACATACAAGGTGATCGTCAAAAATTTCATCAATGTTTTGTCAATGTCATAAAAAATGCGATTGAGTCCATGCCAAACGGTGGTATTTTATCGGTTTCCTCGCGCGTAGATTCTACTCACGTGACGATCAAGATTCAAGATACAGGAATTGGTATGACGAAAGATCAAATAGAGCGTCTAGGTGAACCTTATTATTCAACGAAAGGAGATAAAGGGACTGGCCTCGGTGTGATGGTTGTAAATAGTATTGTGAAAGCTATGAAAGGAACTATACGAGTCAAAAGTAAAGTTGGGGAAGGAACTGTATTTACATTTATGTTTCATTTGTATAAGAAAAGTAATCAGAATTCTTCAAGACAAGTCAAGCATCAAAATCTTCGGATGTAATGTGTGATAATTTCCATGCCTATCAACGGAACTTTTGGTTTACACGATGTAACAAACCAGGCACAATTCGCGGTCATTTTATTCCGAATTCAAGCCCAGTTAGCAGCACAATAAAAAACAAGGCTGTTCCCAATTACACGGGAACGGCCTTGTTTTTGGATTATGGGCATAACCGGTATATCCAAATTTATGGTTTATAAAAGTTCTCAGTGTAATAGGGTTGATTTTCATCATTAAATGCTACGCCCACACCAAGCAATTCAAAGTCGCTTTTTAAAAGATTCTTGCGATGCCCCATCGAATTCATCAATCCTTCATGTGCAAAAATACTGYTGGACTGACCATAAGCTAAATTTTCCCCAGCTACGGAATAATTGATGTTGTCCATCGTCATGCGATCAAAAGGAGATTGTCCTGATAAATTGGTATGACTGAAATAATTATGTTCTGCCATGTCTACACTGTGTTTATAAGCTGTTACCCTGATTTTGGATTCCCATTTTACTGGTGAGACATTGTGATGAACTCGGGCAGCATTTGTTAAATCGAATAATTGGAATTCAAATCCCTTTTGTAAATCCGTACTTGTGTCACCATATAAAGCACCTTTTTGGTTTTCCAAATGCTTTGAAATGATCTGGATTGCAGTGACAGTATTTTTTTCATGGACGTCATAAAACACAGTCACATAGACATTTTCGATTAAGTAAGTATCCATCTCTCCATCACTATTCAACAAGTATCGGACATTGCCTTTTTGAATGTATTTGATAGGCTTTCCTAATGCATTATGAACAATAGACTTTGGACTGCTCAGTTTGAATCCGTATGAAGTGGAAATCAAGTCATTATTGGTAAATAGCCCATTCACTTGTTGAGACTCATCGAACGAAACCATTAAAAAGTTTTGATAGTCTGTGTGATAGGTATGCCAATCTGAGCCATATTCATTTTTAGTGATGCGCTTCGCCTTGCCCAGCTCGGCATTGACCGATTCCATGCTGTCCCCAATTTGTATGTTATGAACTGCAAATAATCCCTCTGTAGGTGTTGATAATGCAGGTTTTTCGACTTGATTAATGGATGCATACTTCGTTTCTCCTGCTTCCAATGTCAGTTTTGCGGGTATGGTAGCCACTTTTTGGGATAAATCAGCAATAATGGGCTGCTCTTTTAAATATTCGTATCCTTTAATTACTTGTGCATCAATTGTATTTAAAAAAGATACATCAACGTATTTGCTGGCTGGTTCTTCCCACAGCGGACTTGTTAAATAAGCTGCAAAAAGTAATGTGAGGATTAATTTTATGTAACCCAAATTTTGTTCCACCCTTATCATCAAATTGTATTCTCGTATTGGAAAATACTTGTTATTTGACAGTATATCCAGCGCGACCTGGATGAATACGTGATAAGTAGGGGTTTCTTTTAAAATAGTCTTTGTTAAACGAGATTGCTCGTTTAATGGAGCAGATTTCCACTTTTATTATCTCTGATGTTAATGGTGATTCCCTTATTTTCAATAATAATCAATAATAAACGCTAACTGTCTTAAAATACATTTTGAATAGTAACCTTAAAGGCTTAGAATAAGAGTATTACAGCGAAGAAATTGGGTGTGTGATGGAGTCGATTCTAAAGTATATAGAAGATATGGGCTTTTATATGGTATTAATTTTACCGGTAATTCTAGTGGTTCGTTTCATTCAAATGAAACGCAATAATAAACAATTGAATATCTTACGAGAATGCGGGATTGTCTTTTTTTTCATGTTCCTGGCGGGGCTGTTGTCACAGACGATTTTGCCATCAGTGAGCAATCAAGGCGGGGAAGTGCAATTAATTAACGGAGATCATCAAGCAATTAATATAGAACTTTTTCGCGTCTTGTTTGAAACATATAACGCGATTAAATATTTGAACTTATGGCAACCTTTTTTCATTAATTTCGTTGGTAATATTGTGATGTTTCTTCCGATTGGCTTTTTTCTTCCGTTGTTATGGCAGAAATTCAATCGTGCTTGGAAAGTGATTGGGGCTGGACTGCTCCTATCATTAGCCATAGAAATATTACAGTTACCTCAAATGCGCAGCAGTGACGTGGACGATTTGTGGCTGAATACGTTGGGGACGGCAATTGGCTATGTCTTGTATAGAGGATTCCCTAAATCGTTCAAAAAATGGTTTAAAAACTAGAGCCATGGGTAAATAACCTATGAATCTAGAAATTAAGGGGTTTGACAGCATGATACCACCAGTAGAAACAAAAATGGACGGAAAGAAAATGACCGTTATCGATGATTTGGTTAAACAAGGCGTATTTAAAGTTGAAGGAAAACAATTATATGAACTATCCCTATATGAATTAATTAAAGAGCATATGGAAAAAGCAGATTAATTAGGTGTCAGAGTAACAGGAGCGATCCAGTTACTCTGGCTCTTTTTTGTGGGTCTGTTGATATAGGTTCATAAAACAGATAAAAAGTGACATTTAAATTAACTGTGGAAAAATGATATAATTTCACATTGAAGTGATTAAAAAATGATTGAATGAGATGTCGGGAAGCGAAATGTTTGGGAGGAGTTCTCATGAGTCAAACAAAGCGCAAAAAACTTATCAAGGATTGGATGGATGAGGCAGCGATTGCTGATATGCAGGAAAAGATGTCTAGCAATGAAATGACTTCTGAGGACTTGGTTTTCATGTATAATTGCGATAAGTAAGTCGATGGATGATTCCAACTAGATGCCGTGGTCTTTCCTCAAGATCATGTGTACTGTATCGGTGCTGCTGCAGGTACACCATCCATCACTGTTCCTGCGAATTTTTCGTAGGCAGGAGAACCCTTTGGACTTACCTTTTCAAGCTACTCGTGGAGTGAGCCTTTGCTCATTTCAATGGCATATGCATTCGAACAAAAAGTAATTGCTCGGAGAAAACCGTAATTCACGGTACAATATAAACACAAACTATGTTTTTTGGGAAAAGAGAGTTGATATCACAATGACAACAAATTCATTTTTACCTATATTGCTTGGATCAGATATGAATGCTTATGGAATGGCACGTGCTTTTCACGAAGCCTATGGTTTAAAGCCGCTAGTCCTTGGACGTATGAATTTATCCGCAACACAAGACAGCCAAATCCTGGATTTTCAGGTTATCCCGCGTTTAAATGAACAGGACGTATTCGTTCCGGCACTTATTAAAGTGGCGGGTGAACATACAGACAAAAAGCTTTTGCTCCTTGCATGTGGCGATGATTATGCAAAATTAATCATTAAAAATAAGGAGCAATTGCTACCTTATTTCGCGGTTCCATATATTGATGAAAAATTAATGGATCGCATCGTTCTTAAAGAGAACTTCTATAATATTTGTGAGCAATACGGCTTTGCCTATCCTAAAACGTCACTATGCACATATGACACGAAGGATACGTTTGCAATTGACTTTATGTATCCAATCATCATTAAAGCATCAAACTCTGTAGCGTACTGGAATTGCTCGTTCCCTGGAAAGAAAAAAGTGTTCGTCGCACACGATGAAGCAGAAAAAAACGCCATTATCGAAGCGATCTATAGCTCATCATACAAAGATAATTTAACGATTCAGGAATTTATTCCTGGAGACGATTCCTACATGCGCGTGTTGAACGCATACGTTGGGAAAGATGGAAAAGTGAAGCTCATGTCACTTGGAAATCCAATTCTCGAAGAACATTCTCCAGAAGGAATCGGGAGCTATGCGGCAATCATTAATACATTTGATGAGGCGTTACTTGACCGAGTACGTGTATTCCTTGAAGATATTGGCTACACAGGCTTCGCGAATTTTGATATGAAGCTGGATTTGCGTGATGGTGAATATAAACTGTTTGAAATCAACTTGCGAAATGGCCGCAGCAGTTACTATGTAACGGCAAGTGGTCATAATTTGATGAAATACGTAGCAGACGATCATATGCTCAATATTCCACAAACATTGACGTATGCGAAGGACAAGCACTTATGGATGATCATCCCTAAAGGTGTATTATTCAAATACGCACAAAACGAGCTGTTGAAAGAAGAAGCCAGGGAGTTAATTTCAGAAGGAAAAGTGACAAATCACTTATTCTACAAAGAGGATTTCAATCCGAAACGTTGGGCGAAATTGACGCTCAATAATTTGAATTACTATCGTAAATACAAAAAATACTTTAATAACAAAGGTTTGTCATAAGTTATGAAGACGAAAATATTAGGCATCATTGGAGGAGTAGGTCCCCTGGCCACGATGTTGCTTGGTGAAATGATTGTTAAACGCACGAAAGCGAAAACCGATCAACAGCATGTCAACATGGTGATTACCAATAATACGACCATACCAGACCGTACAACATATATTTTAGATCGATCGAAAGCCAACCCAGTGCCAGTGATGATTTCCGATGCTACAAAACTGAAATCTATTGGTGCGGAAGTGTTGGCGGTTCCGTGCAATACTGCTCACTCTTTTTATAAAGAGATTCAACAAGGAGCGGAAATTCCCGTATTGCACATGATTAACGAAACGGCAAAACGTGCAGCTCAAATTGGTGCCAAAAAAGTAGGAATTCTGGCAACAACAGGTACATTGACGGCTTCTGTTTACCAACTGGCTTGTAAAGAGAGTGGCATTCAACCGGTTGTACCCGATGAGGAAACTCAGAAACTGGTCATGTCAGTTATTTATGATGACGTCAAAGCTGGGCAACCTGTCGATTTTCTAAAATGGCAGCAAATCATCAATCAAATGAACGAATTGGGTTGCGATCATTTGATATTGGGCTGTACAGAATTATCGATTGTCAAAAAAGAACTGAATCTTGATGAAACTTATATTGATTCTCTGATGGTATTAGCTGAAAGTGCCATACTTGCATGCGGCTACGAATTGAATGATTAAACATGCTCTGTCTCCTTCATGGGGACAGGGTTTTTATTATGGGGAAAACGACTGAATATATCAGTAAAAGGTTGAAGATAGTGATTTGTGGTACACTAGGAGCATGTATTTATAAAGGTGGAATAACCCATGACATTTATCGAAAACTTAAAACCAGAACTTCAAAATAAATGGAAATTTGAATATGAAATGCCTGTTCAGTCACAATTAATCCCTAGCATGCTGGAAGGAAAAGATGTGGTGGCACAATCGCCAACAGGATCAGGGAAAACTTTGGCTTATGTATTGCCGATATTGAATCAAGTGAATGGTGCCATTCAAAAAACACAAGCACTTATCGTTGCCCCTTCACAGGAACTATCCATGCAAATCGTTGAAGTATTGCGAGAGTGGACTGCAGATACCGATATTACGGTTGCTCAACTAATCGGAGGAGCCAATATGGCTCGTCAATTGGAAAAATTAAAGAAAAAGCCCACAATTGTTGTAGGAACACCGGGGCGTTTGAATGAATTAATGAAATCAAAGAAACTTAAATTGCACGATATACGACATATTGTTTTAGATGAGGGAGATCAACTATTGGCCCGTGAGCATCGTGGTATCATTAAAGCGCTTATCGATGGGTCTAATCATGACAGACAAATTGTGGTCGTATCAGCAACAATAACAGAAGAAATTGAGCTTGTTGCAAGTCGCATGATGAAAGGGCCGATTCGAATTCAAGTTAGTCATGAAGAATTGCCAGCACAAGGAAAAGTGGTCCATTCATTCGTCAAAGTAGAAGAACGAGATAAAACCGATTTATTGCGACGGTTGGCGCACGTAGAAGGCTTACGGGGTCTAGCGTTTGTCAATAATTTAGATCAATTGTTGATGAAAGAAACGAAACTGAAATTCCGTGAAGCAAAAATAGTTGCCTTGCACTCAGATATGAAAAAAGAAGAACGTAAGCAGGCATTGGCTTCTTTCCGTAAAGGCGAAGTAAGCATACTGATCGCTACAGATATTGCAGCACGAGGTCTTGACATTGAAGGATTGACTCATGTCATTCACGTCGATGTACCGCACTCAATTGAACCTTATCTGCACCGTTCAGGTCGAACAGGCCGTGCTGGTGCTGACGGGGAAGTATTGTCTTTATTAACCTACACAGACGAAAAGAATTTTAAAAAATGGACGAAAGAATTGCCTTCAAAACCCGTTCAAAAGGTATGGGATCAAGGTAAATTGATTGAAGGGTCCTCAAAAACGGTGCAACAAAGGGGGAAAAAGAAATGACATTTGAAGAGAAACTAGCCGAATATGCAGATTTGGCAGTTCGCGTTGGAATCAATGTCCAACCTGGTCAATATGTATTGATAAATACAACGACTGATACCCTTGATTTTACGCGTTTGGTTGTGAAGAAATCATATGAAGCTGGAGCAAAGCGTGTCCATGTGAATTTCTCAGATGGGCCGACAAATCGTGCTTTTTATGAGTTGGCACCAGATTCCGCTATGCACGAATTTCCTGCATGGATGGTTACACAGCGTGAAGAATTGATCGATCAGCAGGGAGCTTTGTTGTGGATTGATGCAGAAGATCCTGATTTATTGGCTGGAATTCCTGCCAAACGCATTTCCGATCAACAAAAAGTGGCTGGCCGTGCATTGGAAAAATATCGCGCTTCCGTCATGTCAGATAAAATTGCTTGGTCGATTGTAGCTATACCTTCAGAGATGTGGGCAGCCAAAGTATTCCCGGATTTGCCAAAAGAAGAGCAGTTATCCATGCTATGGGAAACGATTTTTAAAACCGTACGCATCGGAGATGGAACTGCTGTTGATCAATGGAAAACACATATCCGCGATTTGGAAGCCCGTGCAACAGCTTTAAATGATAAACGTTTCAAAAAAATTATTTATAAAGCACCAGGCACGGATTTGATAATCGAATTGCCGGATAAACATATTTGGATGTCCGGTGCCAGCAGAACACCTAACAGAACAGCGTTTATTGCGAATATGCCGACTGAAGAAGTGTACACTGCTCCATTAAAATTTGGTGTAAATGGCTATGTCCGTAATACTAAACCATTTGTATATCAAGGTAATATCATAGACAAATTTACGTTAACGTTTGAAAAAGGAAAGATCGTGAAGGCTGAGGCTGAAGTAGGGAATGACTTATTGCAGCAACTCATTCAACATGATGAAGGCTCTGCTTATTTAGGGGAGTTGGCATTGGTACCTCATGAATCACCGATTTCATCTTCTGGAATTTTGTTCTACAACACATTATTTGATGAAAATGCCTCTAACCATTTAGCAATTGGCGAAGCGTATCCAACATGCGTTGAAGGTGCACGGGACTTAGAAGAGGCACAGCTTCGTGCTTTAGGATTAAATACATCAATGACTCATGAAGATTTCATGATAGGCAGTGCAGAAATGGACATTGATGGCGAATATGAAGATGGTACAAGAGAACCGATTTTCCGCAAAGGCAATTGGGCATTTTAAGGTGATGTCATGATTATCAAAAAAATAACTGTCGTGTTGTTCAGTCTGGGCCTGTTTTTAGTGCCATTACAGACAAGCGCTCAAGTAATTGGACCAGTTTCTTATGTGGCTCTCGGTGACTCACTTGCGGCAGGTCAAACCCCGACACGTGAGATTGATACTGGTTACAGTGATTTAATTGCCCAAGAAATTGCGAGAAATCAACCACTGGCCTTCTACTCAAAAGATTTGGCGTTCCCAGGATTTACGAGCGCTGATGTGTTGAAGCGAGTCCAATCGAAAGAAGCAAAACCTTTGCTACAAAATGCAAATCTCATCACGATATCTGCTGGAGCAAACGATCTTCTGAGATTAATAAAATCAGATGCAAAATCAGGCTCACTGTCATTTCAGCAAATCCCAGCAGACTWTTCTTTAAACAATGTACGAAAGAATATGAAGACCATGCTTACAGAGTTGAAAAAGATTGCACCAAAAGCGGAAGTGTATGTAATGGGTTATTATTTTGCCTATCCACATGCTCGTGACTCACAAAAAGTCGGTAC
>NZ_JBFUJC010000084.1:0-10482 GCF_056401595.1 Paenisporosarcina sp. P4_E4_2
AACTAACGGGTGCTTTACTTCAATAAGAGGTAAAGCCTTTTTCTTATTCAACTAACGGGGCAGTTTAGTTGAAGAAGGATTACTGTTTATTTAGGTCATACAAGCGGAACGTTTATTGGTCTATCCAATAGGCCCGAAAAGACAATATTTACTGAAAAAGAAAAAGAAGAAGAAATAGTTGAAAAAACGAAAATGAAGAAATATTCCTGCCTATTTTTTTATATAAAAAGTAGGCAGGAAAAATAAAAAAGGAGGTAATTTTAAGATGTCTGTACATTCGAGTTTATATTTTATTGACTCTGGTAAAAAAGATACTGGTCATACTTTAGTATTGACTGATTTTTGGGATGATAGTTTGAGAAGCGTTATGGTAAAGCAAAGAATTCAATATCTACGCTTAAGCAGGAGTGTCGGCTGGGAAGATCAAGACATAGATTTCTTAAAATCGCTGGATTTTTTAAAGGGTGTTGAAATATATGCGGAAGATATAAAAGACGTAAGCGTCTTATTTCACATCCAATCACTTGAGCATTTAGCGCTAGGTTGTAAGTTAACTGTTGAATTGGATATCAGTCGATTTAAAAAGCTAAAAACACTTTTTCTGAAATGGAACACGAAAGTTATAAATTGTTTTAGTGTTTCTACATTGGAACGATTAAATATCGTGAACTATCCATTTGAGGATTTAATACCGTTAAGTCATCTTACTTCCTTAAGAGAGTTACTTGTGACTTCGACTAAACTACAAACGTTACAAGGAATCAATCACTTAAAAAACTTGAAATTATTGGATTTATATAAATGTACTAAATTAATTTCACTTGAATCACTTAGTGCATTGGAAAATTTAGAAAAAATAGAAATTGATAGTTGTAAGCGAATAAAAAAATTAGATGAATTCGAAGGCTTAGGGAATTTAAAAAATTTCTTAATCATCGATTGTGGAGATATTCAATCAATAGAACCGTTAAAAAAATGTTTGAACCTGAATAGAATTTACATCGCTGGAAATACAACTATTATAGAAGGAGATTTTAGCAATCTTCTTGAATTACCAAATCTAAAAAATTTCATTTTTGTGGAGAAGAAGCACTACAGATATCAAGAGAAAGAGGTCAAAGAAATTTTACTTGGTAAAAGGACATAAATCCTTGGTTATGTATTCAAGTAAGGTAATTGGAAACATTGAAAACTATTACGAAGATGACAGTATTGTATTTGATTTCTCAGATTTTGATTCTATGTATACGTATGTTTATCAACCTTAAAGGACGAGTGTCTTTCAAGGTTTTTAACATTCAGAACTTTGGTTTTTAAAAACCGTAAGTGCCACAATGTTCCTTTAGTTTTGAAGAGGAAGAGGATGAACCGACTTCCTTGAACCGCTACCTGTATGCCGATGCAGACCCGGTCAATTTGAATTTATGAGAAAGCTATCAAGCATTCTTGGTAAAGAAATCTTACTAACTATAGAGAACATACCTGAACATCCTTTGATCACGATTAAATCAGATGATACGTTGTTTATCCATATTTAATAAATGTGCTTATTCAACTAACGGGTGCTTTAGTTCAATAACATCGGGCTGTTAAATTAGCAATTACGGCTTATCATATTAAAAATGATGTGGCAACGTATATTGTAGTAAATAATTATTGAAACTCTTTTTAAATACCAATTAGCATCACTTTAGAGGGAGAGATTCTGTTGAGAAAAAAGCAAATTATGTACATTTTGTGTTTGTCGGCAATATGTTTATTATTGGGAGCATGTAACTCAAATGAAGTGAAAGGGGTAGAAAATCAAGATAAAAAACTAACTGATAAAATAGAAAATGAAAAATTAACTCAAAAGGCAGAACAACAAGAACTTACAAGTTCACAACATGGCATTATCTTTGCGTTGGAAAAGGAGCAATTTCTAACCTCTGACAAGGAACTTATAGTAAATATTCAAAATGATAGCAACCTTGAATTTTTGTATGGTAGACATTTTTTAATTCAAAAGAAAATTGATGGCATTTGGTACTCAATTCCCTTTAAAAATAATGTTTTTGAAGATATAGGACTAATACTCCGTCCAAATGAGTCTTCCCAAATAACAATTTCGCTCGAACGATTAGAAAGTGAGCTTTCTCCAGGCGAACATCGCCTTTTAAAGTCTTTTGAAATTAATAGTGAGTTATCAAAAGAAAAGAAATTCACTCTCGCTGCCCCGTTTAAAGTTATTACACCGTAAATGTAAAGCAAATTTGATGTGTTTTAGGCTTGAGTTTTTAAAACCATTTGAACTAATAATAAGGACTTATATGGATAAACTTTTCTGGGAATCAATACAAACACAATGAATTGGCATATAGGGCTACATTGGCAGCTTATTGAGTATTTTCGACGCGTTGATCCAATAAGGATTAACGCTTATTTTGTTGAACTTCTTCAACTAACGGGGCAGGTTAGTTCAATAAAGAGTACAAAGACGATTGGCTAAATTCTAAAATGTAGGCTGATTTAATGAAATAAAAAACACGATTGATTGGTTTTCTACGATTGAGGAGAATACAATAGGAAGATTCCATAAAGGAGAGGGTTTAATAAATGCGTCAAGACTTTAAAAAAATTGCCTTGAAATTACTATGGGTTATAGGTTTGCTTGCATTGATACTGATTGCTTTCCATTATCAACAGATAATAAAACAAGATTTTGAAGCAACTTATAATCCTCTATCTACGTATTGGTTCAACTCGATTGTCCCTTTTTTGTTTGGCTTATATAGTTCCACAATCTTTATAAAATTTTGGTCGTTTAAAATTAATATACCACTGTTTCTATGCATAACATGTCCATTACTAATTCTATCCTTTTATAGTCCAGTCACATACACGATTTTCTTAAATGTAGCACCTAATCCTTCTTCATTTAGTGTACCTATTCCGTATTGGTTGTTTAAAATAAACTCATTTGAGATTGTTCCAATTGTCGCAGGATTAACTTTAATCATGAGTTTATTTGGGGTAAACCGGCTACAATCAAGGAATTAATAGATTCTTCACTAGAAGATGACTTTTTTAGCTGTATCTTTATTTGTATGTACATCGGATCAGACGATCGTTCAGAAGGTAAGTTAAAAAGGAAATTCTTATTCAACTAACGGGTGAATTACTTCAATTAGGATCAATTGTTTGGTCTGTTAATCGTTTAGCTGGTCCAATTTTATGGATTTCACCACAAAATCTGGGAATACCCGGATTTACTGCCTCTTCTGTACCAAATGGAAATTCTCGTTTTATTCCTTACACCCTCTATATTAAATGTATATTATATTAGTCCTTTGGGAAAACTAATCAAAAAAGGGTTGGTAATATGGAATTAAATTTGATTTGGAATGCAGTTCTCATTGTTGTAGTGGGAGTGCTCTTATTAAGACTAGCTGGAAGAAATTCCATTTCTCAAATGACCGTCTCCGAACTTGTTATAATGATTACGATTGGACCTTTACTTAGTCGTCCTATCGAGAACCAAGGACTTTGGAACACATTTGGTGTTGCTTCTGTTCTCATACTTACAGTGTTTGTAATCCAGTATCTTAAAATAAAGTTTGAAGGGGTAGAAACACTTCTTACAGGAAAATCAGTATTAGTAATTGAAAATGGGACCATAAATGAAGAAAACATGAAAAAAATGAGACTTACTACTGACAATCTTGAAATGCGATTACGCCAAGTTGGAATCTACACTATAGGTGATCTAGAGTGGGGAACAATAGAGGTTAATGGAGAACTTGGTTATAAGTTGAACGCTAATAAACAACCAGCCACCAAGCAGGACATTCAGGATTTAATACTATTAATCGAATCCAAGTTTTCCGATACATCCTTTTCTTATCAAAAGGATTGATTTAATCAATCATTCGCATACCATTGTGAATGATCCGATCAGACCGGAGTTGCCGAAAGACTAGAATAATTTTTCTCAACTATACAGCACATAATAGAAAATCACAAAACACTCCTTCCGCCTGAAAAGGTAGAAGGAGTGTTTTTATTATTGGGTTTGGATAAATAATTTTGTTGAAAATATACTAAGTATTGTTAACTTATAGTAAATTTTGTTAAGAATTATCCGAAATATGGAAAATAAAAGCATCAATATGATAAATATTAGATTGTGTGAGAATTGTGTGAGTGATTGCACGACCAAAAGAAAGGGGTTTACAAGTGAGAAAGAAAAGTAGTGTTCTAATGAGAAAGGGCATAGCTTTGTTAATGCCGTTAGCTTTGATGATGCAAACGATTCCTGCCTATGCTGCAGGGGATAAGAGTGCACAGGACAGTGAACGGGCAGAGTATTTAGATCTGAAGTTATATACGGGGGAGTTGCATTCGCATACTTCCATTAGTGATGGTGTGTTGTTCCCGGAGGATGCTGTTAATCATGTGGCAGAAAATACGAATCTTGATTTTTACAGTACGTCGGAACATGATGTGACGTTTGATATAACTACTGGTAATGACTATCTGGAAAGCTACACAGATTCTTACTCGGATGAATACAAGTTTTCTCGATCAGAGCTTGATAGATTGAATTCTGACAGTCTTGTAACAATACCTGGTGTTGAAGTAACTTGGTATGACAATGCTGGGCATATCAATTTGTTCAATACAGAATGGTTTCCTAGWACATATGGAAAAGGGGCAACTGGACAATTTGGAATGGGCGAATTAATGTATGATCTTCCAACATTTTATGGTCGTCTTGCAGAAGAAGAAGGTGCAATTGCACAATTCAATCATCCCGATCCAAATAGTAAAGGGAACTTCAATGGTTTTGGTCATTTAAATAAAGACATAGATGATAACGTTACGTTGTTTGAATATAAAGTTTCACGTTATTTTGACACATTCGTCCAAGCTTTGGATAATGGGTGGCACCTTTCTCCTTCCTATGGAGGGGATGAACACAGTGCCAATTGGGGAAGTGGAAATCCTGCTTTAACAGGTGTTTGGACAGATGAATTAACGAGAGAAAGTATTTACGATGCAATGGCGAACCGCCGTACGTATGTTACTTTCGATGAAAATTTTGAATTAGGTTACTCAGCTAATGGAAAAATAATGGGTTCTATACTCTCTGGGGACACAAAAGAACTTAATCTTAATGTTTTATTGAAAGATCCAGACACAGAGGATCTTATTGACAATGTCACTATCTATACAAACAACGGTGAGATTGTAAAAGAATATAAGGATATTAATAACAATGAGTTTGTAATAGATGAGTCGATACCATCCAGTGATGGGGAATATTTCTTCATTCGAACTTTCCAGAAAGATGGAGATGAAATACTTAGTGCACCGATCTGGGTTGGTGAGGTAACGAAAGGAACTGACTACGCTCCTGATATCGTCATAAACGGGGAATTGCCTTCTACTGTTCAGTTAGGGGATACAGTGGAAATTCCTGATGCAACATCAATTGATGATAGTGGTGAGACTCCTAATGTGAAAGCAGAAGTTTTTGATTCTAAAGGCATGGCGGAAATAGTGGATAATCATTTCGTGGTAGAGGAATACGGCGAATACTTTGTTAGATACTATACGACGGATTCAGCAGGAAATTCACGGGTTAACACAGTCAGAATATTGGTTGATGATACTAGTCTAGATGGAGACAAAATTTTAAATGAATTTACGCCAACTGTAAATGTTGGGGCAACGGAAGAAGAAGTAGGCATAACACTGGTTACGGACAATGTTCTGAAGGAAGCCAATGTTCAGTATATGCCTACTTCCGAAAATGATTGGAGCAATGCAAGTGTCATTGAAACAAAGGTTTCTTATTTTGAATCTGCTTATGGGGAAAATATAGACAATAGTAGTTATAGAGTACTGGCTTCACATGAGGCAGATTTAGCAGATTTAAAAAGAGAGACAACTTATCAATACCGATTTGGCCTGACTCCGGAAGGTCCATGGGGACAAGCGTATTCATTTGAAACAGCTCCTGAATCAGAGGATACAACGATTTACCTTATGGGGGATCTCCAAGTTCCGGACCGAAATCCAGAAAGCTTTAAGCTTTATACTGACATGCTGGATGTATTGAAACAAAAAAATGCAGACGGCAAGCTAATGATCCAAGTTGGTGACTTGGTGAATTCAGCTGGTATGACTGATGCTTGGACGGATGTAATGAAGTATATCTACAAAGACCTAAATTTGTTATCAGCAAACATGATTGGGAATCATGAAGTCATACAAGATGTTGATGCAAGCTCATACACGAATTTCTTCAACTTACCTGAAAATGGGAAAGGTACGAAAAAAGAAGGGAATTATTCGTTTGACTATGGAGACGCACACATCGCTGTATTAAACTCGATGGACTTCACGGATAAGCAATTAGAGTGGCTTGAGCAAGACATGAGAGCAACTAATAAGAAATGGAAAATTGTGATGGGACATTTCCCGTATTATGGTGGTTCACATAGCGATGATGCTGGGATGAGTACAGGTAGAGCACAAATAACTAAGAAACTTCAACAATTGGGAGTAAGCCTTTATATTGGCGGGCATGACCATGTATATAAACGTACAACCATTAGAGACGGTGTCATGAATAATAACCAAGACGCGATGAACTTAGGGACTACGTTTATTACAATGGGTTCATCTGGTCCTAAATTTTATGACAATGAAGTCTATGATTGGGATAACGTAGTTTACGATGAAAATGTTCAGACTGGCGTGATTCTGGAAGCTAATGAAGATTCCTTAATGATTAAAGCCTACAATAATGCCGGAACTGTTATTGATGAATTTACATTGACTCCGCCGGAAAGCCATATGGAATTATCAAGTGTAGATGTGGAGGATGGAGAGTTTAATGGAGTTGGTTTATTAAACTATCCGAATTCAAAAGATCAAGTTACTGTGGTTGGTGCTACCTACGATGCAACAGGTACAAAGCTTATCGATGCACAGATAAAAGAGGTAGCATTAGAGGGACTTGGTCGTGAACAAATCATCAATTTCGACAAACCGCTTGTTTATAATGATCAAAATACTGTAAAACTTTTTGTTTGGGACAATTTGACGAATCAAAATCCTATTTTCCCTTCTAGAATTGTAAGAGAAGCGATGGATGGAGAAGGTACTGCAGAAAATCCATATAAAGTTGATACAGTTCAAGACTTGGAGAAAATCCAATATTATCCAGATAAACATTATATCCTAACAAAAGATATCATTGGAAACCAGGACGTAATTACTGCAATTGGATCCGATGCCACCCCATTCAGTGGAGTTTTTGATGGAAATGGACATTTTATAACAGGTGTTGATGTTTCAACAAATGGTGCTGGATTATTCCGGATCAATAACGGCACGATCAAAAATATCGCTGTTTTGGATGTGAACATTACTACAGAAACGAATGATGTAGGAATTCTGGTAGATGTAAATAATGGGACGATTGAAAACTCCTACACGACAGGTGCTATCAAGGGACAGTCGACTGTCGGAGGCCTAGTTGGCTATTCAAACGGAATAATTAGAAMCAGTTATTCAACCGCCAATGTAAAAGCAAATGAAAAACAAGCGGGTGGTTTGGTTGGGATTACAAACCGTGGAAGTATTACAGAAAATGTATATGCAACTGGTACTGTAACAGCAGGAGCAAGCAATGCAGGTGGAATCAGTGGTTACGCCTATGGTGATACAGTGATACAGAACAGTGCTGCATTGAATACTTCAGTAATTACGACTACCGCAGCTAATAGAATTGTAGGAAGAGTGTTGGCTGGTGAAAAGGCGGAATTAGAAAATAACATCGCAAAAGAGAAGATGATTGTCAGCAAAGAGGCAATCACTCAGGAAAATCCAAATAATGAAAAAGGTCTTGGTAAGAGTGAAGATGCCATTAAAGATCAAGCAACGTTTGAAGATCTTGACTGGGATTTTAATCACGTATGGACGTGGGATGAAAACGCAGATCGACCTATATTAATAGGGAATAAAGAACTTACGGAAAACAATGGGGCAGGAAAACCATCATTGGATCAGGATGAAAATGGATTCTACATGATCAGAACGGCGGAAGACCTTAAGCAAATAGATGATTATTTAAATGAAAAGTATACTTTGGAAAATGATATTGATTTGACAGGAGAAGTGCTAACACCATTTGCTGTTGATGCACCATTTATGGGAACACTTGATGGTAACGGGAAAAAGCTGATCAATTTCAAATCAACTTCAGGTGCGCTTATTCATTTAAATGGTGGAACTATCCATAACATCGCGATGGTGAATGTAGATGTAACCGGAGAAAACGGCGCTTCTCAAACTGGTGTACTAGTGAATCTTAACAATGGAACRATCGAAAATAGTTATTCGACAGGTAAAGTAACTGGGGCCAATACAGTAGGTGGATTAGTTGGTTACTCAAATGCTGTAATACGAAATAGTTACTCCAACGCAGATGTATCGGCAACTGGGAGTCAAGCTGGTGGACTGGTAGGTATCACGAATTCTGGAAGTTTGACAGAGAATGTGTATGCTACTGGTAAAGTGAGTGCCACTAAGAGTAATGCAGGTGGTATTTCCGGATATGGTTACAACAATACAGCTGTGAAAAATACGATTGCATTAAATGGAACTGTAACATCTCCTTATGCGAATAGAGTCGTCGGTCGTATATTAAGCGGACATACGGCAATTTTGGAAAATAACTTTGCCTATAATGGATCGATCGTTAATGTGGAAAAAACAAAAGAAAATGCTGGATCCAGTGTGTCAGGATTAAGTAAAACAAAAGAAGAAATCGAAACGATTGAGACGTACAGTGAGTTATTAGGTTGGGATTTTGAAACGGTTTGGAAATGGGATGAAACATTAAAACGTCCTGTATTAAAGTAATCAATTGTTCAGTTCAGCGGGAAGTAATCTTCTCGCTGACAACTTTCAAAGTGCGAATGAAGTTAGATGGAGGTTAAGGATGAAAAAATTAATATGTATGTTCATCGCAACAGTTGTAATAAGCCTAGGTATCCCATTATTAACACTTGCTGCAACAAACAATAATGAAGATGGCACATTTACAACTAGTGGACATGATGCCAAATATGCTAATAAAGTAATGACGATCACAGTTTTCAAAGGAAATGTTCTTACATCCGAAAATTTGATGTATATCGATGAGTTCACAGCTGACGAAGCAGGAAAGTATTCGAATACGTATAAAACGAAAGAAGCATTGACCAACAATGTATCCTTTACAGTTCAAGTAACTTCAGAAAGCAATCTTGTCGAGAAAGAAGTCATTAAGCTTAACGGGTCAACGCCAAATCCAGAACCAAACCCAACACCAACTCCAGAGCCAACGCCTGAACCAATCACTTTTGCTGATATCTCAGAACATTGGGCAAAAGAGGATATTGAATTATTAGCAACAAAAGGCATTATTAATGGACTGAAAAATGGTTTATTTGCACCCGAAAAAGATATTACACGTGCAGAATTCACAGCCCTACTTGCGCGTGCTCTCGACTTGCCAAAAGCAACGGARCAAGAAAACTTTACAGATGTCCGACCAACGGATTGGTATGTTTCGGAACTACAATCAGCTGTTGAAGCAGGATTAATCAATGGTTACGAAGACAATACATTTAAACCAAGTATGTACATCACACGTGAACAAATGGCTGCATTAATGGGTCGTRCATACAAAATCATAGAGAAACAAGCACCAACAGTGGATGTGGATCAAGTATTGGCAAAATATATCGATCGTAAATCTATCAGTGCATGGTCCAGAGCAGACGTAGCATTAGCTATACAACTTGGCGTAATTCAAGGAAACAAGACAAATGAATTGCAACCAAAAGAATCTGCAACAAGGGCAGAAACAGCAGTCATGCTAAAAAGATTACTGGTAGAAATTAAACTGCTAGAAGAATAGATTTGCATAAAGCGATATCCATCAAATAAAATGACAAATTATCAAAAAAGGTATGTTCAAAGTGATTTCTGAACATACCCTTTTTTTGCCTCCTTCCGGCATTAAAGAGGAAAACTAAACCGGCATTGACAGATGAATTGAAAATATCGAATATCATCGTATTTATGATGGGAAAATCAGCCAAGATGAATGGCTATTTTACATACGTTGTGAAAAAGGTTTGTCTTAGTTTTCATATTACTTAGAAACTGTAAGCATTAAAACTAAGTATACAATGACACCAATGTATGTAGTTTTGAAATAAAGATGCGATGTTTTGAATATTGTCGCGACGTTTGCTAAAAAGTTGCGTTGATCCGAGCAGGATTAGCGCTTTTTTTGTTGAACTTATTGAACTAACGGGGCAAGTTAGTTCAATAAGAATTATTTACATACTAGATAAGTTAGGACAAATTTTATGTACCAAAGTTTCAACAACGCCAAAGGGATGTGTATTAATGAAAGAGTATTATCACTCTAAAAAG
>NZ_JBFUJC010000085.1:0-10409 GCF_056401595.1 Paenisporosarcina sp. P4_E4_2
CCTTTTACGTTGTCATTGATGCACACCAATGATACCCTTTTACGTTGTCATTGATGCACACCAATGATACGCACGCTCGTTTAGACAATGCTGCAAAACGCTTAACTGCCATTAAAGAAGTTCGCGCAGCAAAACCTGATGCATTGTTACTTGATGCTGGGGATGTCTTCTCTGGAACATTATATTTCAACAAGTTCCAGGGACAAGCGGACCTTGCTTTTATGAATTTGGCCAAATATGATTTCATGACTCTTGGAAATCACGAATTCGATCTTGGCTCATCACCTGATGGCCATCAAGCACTGGCTAATTTTATTAAAGACGCAGAATTCCCGATTGTCTCAAGTAACGTGGACTTTTCGGCAGATGCAAACTTAAAAGATTTGTTCAACGATTCGACTGGTATTGACCCGGTCGGCGGTAAAATGTACAACACGATTATAAAGAATATTAATGGTCAGCGCGTTGGATTCTTTGGTTTGACAACGGAAGAAACAGTTCAAATTTCAAGTGCTAATGATGTGACATTCAAAAATTACATCACTTCTGCAAATGAAGCAGTAGAAGAACTGGAAAGCCAAGGCGTAAACAAAATCGTGGCAATTACCCACTTAGGTTTTGATGATAATCCTGCCTTCGATAACGATCAATTATTAGCGAAGCATGTAGATGGCATTGATGTAATAGTCGGTGGCCATAGTCATACACAATTAAAAGCTCCTGTCGAAGTGGCAGTAGACGAAAATGGTGTGGCAAAGGACTTAACAATCATCGTACAAGCCTACCAATATGGTGATTTCTTAGGCACGCTGGATGTGACTTTTGATAAATCAGGTATCATTACTGCGCACAATGGACAATTGATCGCAACTGCTGGCAAAGCGGAAGATGCACAAGCAAAAGAATTGCTTCAACCTTACGCTGATGAAGTTGCCACAATTAAAAATGAACCTACAGGCGCTACTGCACTTGAAGAACTAGCGAACCCACGCCTTGGATCTACTAGTATGGAGAGTGTCCGGGCAAATGAAACAAAGCTTGGAAATCTAATCACTGACGGCATGCTTGATAAAGCGAAAGAATATAACTCCAAAGTTGTGATTGCAATGCAAAACGGCGGAGGAATTCGAAATCCAATAGACGCAGGACCAATCACAGTTGGCGAAGTGTTGACTACCCTTCCATTCGGTAATACGCTCGCTACCATGACACTGTCAGGTGCGGAAATCAAAATGGCACTTGAACAAAGCGTCAGTCTAGCACCAGGCGAAAACGGTGGATTCTTGCATATTTCTGGTATGAAATTTACTTACGACAGCCGCCTAGCAGCTGGAAATCGTGTTACTTCGATGAAAGTCAAAAACACAGATGGCTCTTTCTCGGATATCAATTTAACATCTGATTATGTAATTGCGACGAACGCATTCACTGCAAAAGGTGGAGACGGCTTTACAATTTTCAAAAATGCTTACGACCAAGGTCGCGTTACAGATTTAGGTTTATCAGATTGGGAAAATTTACGAGACTATGTTCAAAAATTAGGTACTGTAAATCCACAAATTGAAGAACGTATTTTGGACGATGCTAAAGCTCCTGTTGAACCGACTGGACCATTTGAAGTTACTCCGGAAGAATTTTCTGGATCTGCTGAGACACCAAAAACATTTATTGGCGATGTTATAGTAACCATGGAAAACGCTCAATTACTTCAACATGCAACAATTACAGGCGACCTGGTGATCAAAGGAACTTCTTCAACTAACTTGTCATTCTTGAACATTCAAGTTGAAGGCAATATGGACCTTTCCGGACTAGATTTAAACAATGTTAGCCTTGATGGCATTCAAGTGGATGGAGACATCATTTTCTAAGCACCCAGAAAAAATTTAAATAGACTGGAGCGTACTTAATGACTTACTTAAAACGTAAAAAGACTAGTCTCCTTGGACTGGTTTTCATCTTATTACTCAGTATGGTCATACCTTACACATTACAAGTGGCAAAAGCCGAAGAAGTTAAGACAGTGTCAGATGCCATTGCCAACAACAGCGGCAAAGCAACCGTTCGCGGCTATATTATCGGACATATTAACAATGCCACAAATGTCTCCAAAACTAATCTGCCTGACGATTTCAACTTCGCTATTGCAGATCGTGCAGACGAGAAAAATGTAAATAACATGCTTTTCGTAGCTGTAACTTCTAGTTTCCGAAGTGATTGGGGATTAAACTCAAACCCTTCACTTATCGGAAAACAAGTGGACATTTCAGGTGACCTGACAGCGTACTTTACAAAGCCTGGTTTGAAAAACCCTTCAGCTATTGCATTTTCAACCGTTGAAGAACCGATTGAGGTAACACCGATTACACCAGAAAAAACGTTCAATTTCACAAATATACAAACGAATAAAATCACTATCGATGACCCAAGTATTTCYGTTACGATGGACAGTTCTTCGAAAATCACAGATGGCCTCTTTGTAATAGGAGCATATGGTGAATTTCATGGACAAGGATTCTCGTCGAACAAACTGACACTTAATCCAGTAGCTGCAGAAGCAATTTTTGATTTCAAAGGTAATATTGCTTCCAAAGTTGTGGTGGATGGACCGAACGTCAAGGAAATCCRTGGCGCTGAAAACATTCAAGCCCTAACTTTCATTAACGGTGCTAATCCTGAAACAATCGCATATACGAACGTAAAAGGCGAGGTAATTGACTACCCTGCAGATCCGAATGCAAACCATTCACCAATCCTGGCAAATATATTCACGAACAAATCAGTGAAAACAGGTCAAACCATCACCATAAACCTAGCTGAACATTTCACAGATGTGGATAACGATGAGTTAACCTACACATCTACACTTGGTACAATTACAGATGGCGTATTGACATTATCACTAGCTGAAGGCTCGTATATTGTCGGAGTTACAGCAACTGATGGCGAATWCGAAGTAACAGGAAGCTTCTCTGTAACTGTATCAGATACTGAAATCCCACCTACCGCTGGTGATTATTACAAAGATGCAGAAGGTAAACAAGGTCAAACGCTAAAAACAGCTTTACACGATATCATAAAAAATCAGAAAGTCCTATCATATGACGCGGTTTGGGCAGCTCTTCGCGAAACAGACGAGGATCCGAACAACCCGAACAACGTCATTTTGTTCTACTCAAAAGTATCAAGCCCGAAAAGCAATAACGGAGGGAACACAACCAACTGGAACCGGGAACACGTTTGGGCAAAATCACATGGCAACTTCGGCACAAGCAACGGCCCAGGTACTGATATTCATCACTTGCGACCAACCAACGTTCAAGTTAACAGCTCACGAGGGAACCTTGACTTCGATAACGGCGGAAGTCCAGTAAGTGGCTGTAATGGTTGCTTAAAAACAGGCAGTTCATTCGAGCCACCTGATAGCGTCAAAGGCGACGTTGCTCGCATGCTCTTCTACATGGCAACACGCTATGAAAAAGGAGATAAAGTGGATTTAGAACTGAACAACAATTTAAACAATGGTTCAGCACCATACCATGGTAAACTGTCCATATTGCTACAATGGCACAAACAGGATCCTGTTGATGCATTCGAAGCAAACCGCAACAATGTCATTTACAGCATCCAAGGAAACCGCAATCCTTTCATCGATAACCCACAATGGGTAGAATCAATTTGGAATGCAGCTAATCCAAACGAATTGGAAGAAGCATCATAAACAAGCCTCCTCCCCTTCATCATCATGATGAAGGGGCTTTTTTTGCAATGTAAGACTCAAAATTCTTACCCCCTCCCTCTCTGTCGTATTGGATATGCTGCCTATTTACATAGAAGAAACTCATTTCACATATTAAAATTCCCCAAGGATTGTTCCGTTTTTATTTTGCATTTTGGAACAATTCTTTTTACAATCTATTGCTACTGTAATTCTTAATAAAATCCGTATGATATTTTTACAATTTTCACACAAAAAATCACACCAGCTTAATATAACCAGTCTACAATGACTTTAGTAGTGAGTAATTAGACTGGGAGGAGAGGTATTTACTGGTTTTTATTTATTTTATTTGAACTATAAAAGAGGAGGAAGAAAGAATGAAGCGCCAAGTAACTAGTTTATTTATTGTATCCGCTGTTTTATCGGGTAGTTTATTTGCTCCCGTAGCAATTAATGAAGCACATGCTGCAGTCGTGCAACAAAATATGACTGTAAAAAAAGAAATGGTCTTAGTTGAGGGTATGGAAAAATCAGTTTCATTTATTGAGATCAACAAGATTAAGCTTCACTCCGTACAAGAATTGGCTAAAATGATGTCTGCTTCCATCACTTACAATCAAAAAACAAAAACATATACGATTACAAAAGGAATCGGGAAAAACAAAAAAACAATCCAGTTAACTCAAAACTCCAATGTTTATGTAGTGAATGGTAAAAAAAGTAAGTTAGGGATTCCAGCAAAGCTAGAACAAAAAACATTATTTGTCCAAGCAACACCCCTCGTTAAAGCATTAGGTGGAGATATATTAACAGATAAAAACCTATTAATCTCTGTAAATGGTAGTTTTAAACTTGGATCTTCCAAATTAATGGTAGACGGTATCGGAAAACAAGTGAATACGTTCACTGTAAACGGCAAACAGCTTTATTCTGTTCAAGATATTTCAAAATTATTTTCTGCAACCCCAACAATCGGAAAGAATAATGAAATCACTCTTTCTAAGCAAGGTAAAACTTTGAAATTTAAATTATTAAGCAAGGTATTACAAAATAATGGAACATCCATGAAGTTAGTAGCAAGTCCTGTCCACGTGAAAGGCATTGTTTACGCTGATCTGAACGATATTGTTACTGCATTTGGAGGTGATGTTCAAAAGTTAAATAGCAGTTTATTTGTTGCAACTTCTGGTTTAGTAAGTGGAGATACGTTTGCGCCACAATTCATTAATGAAAAAACACTATTAGTTACTAATAATGATCGTTCAGTGCTATTAGACACCCAAACTAAAAAAGCAAGCTGGACAATTAATGCAACAGATTTAATTGTTTCACCCAATGGCAAAAAAGCTGTTTATTTGGACGAAACAGGATTTATGCATTTAGTCGACTTTGAAACGAAAATGGATACTGTTTTAAATGCAGAAGATGACTCACTTAAAGTTGAATTTGTTTGGTCATCTGATGGAACAAAGGTTTACTTCCTTCAAGGAGATAAAAACGAAAAAATTTCATATATGACAATTACTGATGGTAAGGTTACAAAAGTTTTTGAAGATAAGCTGACATACAAGTCGGATTTACATTTATCTTTTGATGGAAAAAAAGTTCTGTATGTAGTTGGTAAAGAAGGAACGACAAAATATACAGATGATGACAAAACAGATGTGGACTCTATCGATTTAACTGGCACTGAGCCTCAGATTTACTCTATAGACCTTGAGAGCAAAGAAGTGAAAGCAGATCAATTGACCACGACGAATGATAATAAAGTTTTCTCTATGTTCCTAAAAAATGCGGGCATCGTGTATTTAAGTGCTAAGACAGATAGTGAAGAGCTTCCAGAGTTAAAGATTTTATATGGAGTGGATGAAACGACTGTACTTGTTAAGAACAAAGACATTATTTCATCTCTGGTAACACCACAAGGAAAACTAGTGATTCTAGTTGCTGAAGAAAACAGCATGAGCACACTTTACGAAGTAAATACAGATACAAAAGGGTTAAGAAAATTAGCTCAAACTAACCTTCAATTAACATCATTCACAACTTCTCCTGACGGTAAGTCACTTGTTGCGACTACACCGGGTGAAGACGGCGAAATTGTGGTTGTATGGAAAAACGGTCAATTTGAAGCATTAACGAAAAATAAAGGAGCGAATAACAAATGAATATCTTGAAACGATTTACAGCAGCGGCACTAGTGGTTGTCGCATCAGTGGGTTTAACTTTTGGTGGAATAACAACAACAGCTCAGGCAGCAACAAGTGGGAAAATCGTCGTTGCAGGTTCTTCTGCTTTATTACCTTTAACACAACAAGCTGCAAAAGAATTTAAAAAAGCTAATCCTAAAGTTTCTATTTCGGTATCAGGTTCTTCTTCAATTGCTGGTCCTCAATCTGTTATGAAAGGTTCAGCAACAATAGGCGCAGCTGACTGGGATGCAACCAAAGCTGTTCCTGGATTCAGCGCATTTGATAGTTTAAAAGCTCACAAAATTGCAGTTATTCCATTTGCAACAATCACTCACAAATCAAATCCGGTAAAAAATTTATCAACAAAACAGCTTCAAGATATTTTTTCAGGGAAAATTAAAAACTGGAAGCAAGTTGGTGGCGACGATTCAGAAATCGTTGTAGTAAATCGTAAACATGGTTCTGGTACACGTGTTAACTATCAAATGAAGGCTTTAGCTGGAAATGATTTTATGTCAAAAGGTGAAAATTATAAAGAAGTTAGCAGTAATGGAGATATGGTTAAAAATGTCGGAGCAAATCCAAATGCTATCGGTTATACAGATTTAGCTTATGTAAAAGGTGATATTAAGGCTCTTAGCTTCAACGGTGTATCTGCAACTACGACAAAYGTTGTGAATGGTAGCTATAAAATTTGGGGTTATGGATACTTATTGACAAAAGGCACTCCTAAAGGTGCTGAAGCTGCATTTATTAAGTTCATTCAAAGCAGTAAATTCCAAAATGGTTCTTTAAAGAAACTAAAGTTTATTCCTATTAGTGCAATGAATTAAGTTAAATCTATGTTTACCATAAACATAGAAAGCCAGCTCTAATCAGAGCTGGCTTTAAATTAGTTTGGAGGATTTTTATGGCAAAGATCGCACATCCACTACCCACTGTAAATGTTTCATTTGCAAAAAATCAAATGAAGAAAATGAAACTTAACTACTTTAATAATCGATTATTTCAAGTCTTCTGTTTTACTAGCGCACTTTTCATGGGACTTGTTCTTTTCGCTCTTGTTCTTTTTATCGGGCGGACAGGATTTTTAGTCTTTAATGATGTTTCTCTGACTGAATTTCTCTTTTCTACGACTTGGGAGCCTTATGAAGAAAAGTATGGTGCTGCCGTCTTTATCATAGGTACACTTTCTTTGACCGCATTAACCCTGTTGTTTGCTGCACCGATTTCCATAGGACTAGCAATATTCACGGTTGAAATCGCACCAGAATCACTAAAACGTATAATTCGGCCTGTTTTGGATTTACTCGTGGGGATTCCGTCTATTGTCTATGGCTACTTAGGTTTAACCATTCTTTTGCCGTTTTTAAGACAAGTGACTGGAAGTCTGTTAGGAGATGGTTTGTTAGCTGCAGCGATTGTTTTGACGATTATGGTATTACCTACGATTTCAAGAATTAGTGATGATGCGATCACTGCTGTTCCTCGGGAGCTAAGAGAAGCGAGTTATGCTATGGGGAGCACAAGATTTCAAACAGTGTTTGGGATTGTTTTGCCAGCAGCAAAATCRGGGATATTTACTGCAATCATTCTAGGGATGGCTCGGGCCATTGGTGAAACGATGGCTGTTGTTATGGTGATAGGGAATACAGCACAACTACCAACTGATTTGGTCACACCAACCGCTGTACTTACCAGTAATATCGTTAACCAAATCATTGATGTTGAATTTGGATCAACATGGAGTAATGCCTTGTACATGATGGCTTTCATTTTATTAATGATCTCGTCACTTATGATTGTCCTAATCCGCAAACTTCGTCCAAAAGGGGTATAAGTATGAGAAGTGGTATTTCAAACGAACTGATAAAAAATAAAAAATCAAGATACCTTGTTGATCGTATGCTGACAATTAGCTTATGGATATTAACAGTGATCGTTCTTTTTCTCATCGCTGCGTTACTTCTATTTATTCTTTCAAAGGGTTTACCAAAACTGACTCCTCACTTTTTCTTTGGATTACCAGATGAAATTTTAGCTGGAGGAGGTGTTGGGCCGTTTCTGATTAACTCCTTTTACGTCTTATTTATTTCATTGGTCATTTCGATTCCAATTGGTGTTGGTTCAGGGATTTATCTATCAGAGTACGCGCCAAATAATCGATTAACTGAATTTATACGAACATGTGTTGAGAGTTTAGCAACCGTACCTTCGATTGTATTTGGATTATTTGGCTATGTTGTATTTGTAGATATCTTTAATATAGGTTTAACCATTTTAGGAGCTGGTGTTGCCTTATCGTTGCTTAATTTACCTGTTATTACACGAGTAACAGAGGTGTCGCTTCAAGCTGTTCCAGCCGAGTTAAGAGAAGCATCCTACGCGTTAGGATCAACCAAATCAAAGTCGATTGTCAATGTAGTCGTTCCTGTGGCCATGGGTGGGATATTAACTGGATTAAGCTTGGCCACCTGCCGTGCTTTCGGTGAATCTGCTGTTATTTTACTTGTTGGTGGAACGGGGACATCGGGGAATATGTGGGACTTTAACTTGCTTTCGCAAGGTGGGACCTTACCTGTCCATCTTTGGTATCTTCAATCAAGCGCGATTGTAGAAGATGCTGCAGATATTGCAGACATGTCTGCAGCGGTTCTAGTGTTAATCGTCTTAATAATTAGTTTAACGATGAGATTTCCACTCTGGTTGAGAGATTACAAAATGAGAAGTCGTATGAAATAGGAAGTAACACCTCATTACTCCATAAAAAAAGCTCCCTCTTAAGGCAGCTGGTTCTTCTTACTATGGCTGACAACTTCACTTATGGAGAAGTAACCCATCTTTTGCGTCTAACTCAAGGATGGGTTATTTTTTTGGGTTTAACGACAGGAATGACACGATTAATGCTGTAAATGTTACCGCAAACATCTTATCAAGACTAATCTTAAAAAAGTTTCTATAAATCTTCCTAACATCCTTCTTACGCTAACCTGCTGCGTTAGTTTAACAAGAAAAATCTTGTGTAGCACTTTTATTTTTTAAATAGTTCGGAAAATAAACTACTTAATATTTTTATTACTTTCTAATTGTTTTTGAATACCTGACCTATCAATCTGAATCCAATACTCTGCAATTTTTTCATTTTCTATTTTATATACAGCACTTGCAATTTCAATTACTGGCAGACCCGTTGGGGGAAAACCATCGATTTCTCCTACGTGTTTACCTACTTGTTTCCAACGTACATATACTTTATTTCCTTGTACTAAAAATTCTTGAATTTCTAAAGAAAAATTACCATATGCTTCAATCATTTCTCTTACGTGTTCAGCATAATCTTTAGGTGTCCTCAAAACTGTTTGTTCTACTTCAGATACAATTTGATGTGCCAATACTTGTTCTGCCATTAATTGATTTGAGTAATCAGGATTATTACCTGAACGTACCTCTTCAAAAAATTCTCTAACAATTTGTTCTGGTGTCATTTAAAAACCCCCTTATTAATAAATTCAAAACTAATAATATCATAGGTGATTTTATTCTAACTATTAAACTAGCTAGTGCGTTAGTTTAACAAGAAAAAAGAGCCGTCTATACAGCTCATTGATCTTCAACTAACGCACCCGATAGTTGAAGTGTAATACTTCACAATTTCCTCTAGAATAAATAAAAATGGCGATAAAAATGTCACAGGAAGGTGTATTACTCCTTAACGTCACCATTAGTTTCAATGGATAATTTCCCAATTAATAAAGGGTCCCCCCTGCTACTTCAACAAGAACGTCTCCCCTTTTTCATCAAATGMATGCTTAAAGTCAAATGCAAAAGGAGTGGGACCATGCTGAATATAATAGTTGTATCTCTTGAATGCCTCCTCCCATGAGACATCCTGAACCTTTTCTGTCCACCAAACTACATAAGAAAGGTGTTTCTCTGGATATGGCTCGATCCATCTGCTTCTATCTCGTAATGCTTGCTTATGCTGTCCTGAATAGGTAAAGCGATATAATGATTGAAGGCTTCTCCATACTGTTAGTGTAAGAATAGGAGAACCATTTCCCTTTACGGTTTCTTCAGGGAAAGGGACTCCTTCAGGTGAAAACGCCTCTATAAGTCCTGATTTAGTTGCCTGACGATATACTTCATTTCCCACTTGAAAAAATTCACGAGAGGCAGGGTGGTCATAGTGGTGGTTTAGCCTACCAACAGTATAGATTGAAACTAATGCCATAAACAGCCCTCCATCTATAGTCTTTTCCTAGATATATTCAAGTAAAAATGTGAAAATTCCTTCTTCAGCTAACCTGCCTCGTTAGTTGAGGAAGAAATGCAATCTGTAACATATCTATTCTATCGCTGAACGAGTGTGCTGCATGCACTCCTAGTAGACATAGCACCCGGATTGGGAAGTATTCGTTTTCATTACTCCATAAGAAAAGCTGCCCTTTAAAGGCAGCTGGCTTCACATTTGTATATATACCGACTGACATAATGTT
>NZ_JBFUJC010000086.1:0-10408 GCF_056401595.1 Paenisporosarcina sp. P4_E4_2
GCATATCAGTTACGATATATGATGTTTGTGGAGAGTAGACAGGTACAGCTTTTGATTGATGCTTGAAAATAATATTGCCATCAGCATCTTCAATTTTCTCAATCATATATGAATCGATAAATTGACCACCATTCGCCAAAGTGGCATAAGCATTTGTGTTTTCTTCAATTGTGACACCATTTCTAATACCACCAATTGAAGCGGAAAGGTTTACATAATCCTCATCTATTAAACGAGAGAATCCGAGTTTTTTTAAAAATTCGGCTGGCCGTTTTTCGACAATTTGATTATACAATCTTAAAGCTGCCAAGTTTTGTGAAGTTGCCAGTGCCTGTCGGGCAGGAATGATACCAAGTTCTTGCTCTTTATTGAAGTTTCCAGGTGAGTATGGATTTCCACTGCCGTCTACATAGTTTTTGAATGCAACATCGACGACCGGACTTCCAGCACCAATCACACCATACTCAATGGCAGGAGCATAAATTAATAAAGGCTTCATGGTTGAACCATTTTGACGATATCTTTGTGTTGCATGATTTGATGCTTCAATGTCATAACTACGTCCACCGATAAAACTTAAGATTCTGCCCGTACTATTTTCCATCAGCACACTGCCTACCTGAACAGGTTCTTCAACCCATTCATTTTTTTGTGATTCGGCATTGTATTTTTCAACCTTGATAGAGGGGCCATAGTTTTTAAATTCATCTTTAACTTTTTGATGAGCGTCATACATTTCTTTGTCTATGGTTGAATGTATTCGGTAGCCGTTGTTACGCATTGCACGATCGGCCATAATTGTATATTTTTCATTTAATTTTTCTTCATCTTTTAAACGAGAAGGGTCAATGCCGTCTTTTTCAGCTAACGATTCCGCTATAATCTGTTTTGCTTGGCGTTCCAATTCATATGTTAAGAAAGGGTATCTTTCCTGAGGTAATAATTCAGGAGAACGGAAATCTTTTTTAATATCGTAAGCAATCGCTCCGTTATATTCTTGTTCCGTTATGTAGCCGGTTTCTTTCATACGATACAGTACTGTCAGCATCCGATCGATTCCTGGTTTCAGACCATCATCATCTTTCAATAAACCTCCAGAAGTGAATGGTGTATGAGCAAAAGGTGCTTGCGGAATGCCCGCTATAAAAGCAGCCTGAGGTAAATTTAAATCTTTTGCTTTGACATTGAAAATTCCTTCTGCGGCGGTTTCAATCCCTGCAATATTGGCACCAGAAGCGTTGCGGCCGTAGGGGATGATATTTAAATAAGCTTCCAGAATTTCATCTTTTTCCATGAATTTTTCAAGGCGCATGGCAAGAAGAATTTCTTTTGCTTTGCGTTCATAGGAAACTTCATTTGTGAGAATCTGATTTTTGATTAACTGTTGTGTAAGTGTGGATCCACCTGTCTGGCTATCAGAATTCGTTACATCCTGCAGTAGCCCACGGAAAATAGCTTTTGGCACGATTCCATCATGTACTGGGAAATATTCATCTTCCGTTGCATACACTGCATCAAGGACATAAGGAGAAACTTCCTCAAGCTTCGTTTCACGACGCTGTAAATCTGTTCTTATTTTCCCTAAGTACACATTGTTCGCAAAATATACTTCTGAGGTCTCTTCATAACTGAAGATGGATGCGCGCATATCCGCTTCTTCACGAAGTGGTTCCTGATCGACTAGTGAAGCGAAATATCCAGCTGCCACCGATCCTGCAAATGCGCCGCCTACCAAAAGGACAATAAGCAAAATTAATGCGAGATTCCAGATGACCCCTGAGGTAATGCGCAAGCCTTTAGCCCACTGTGCATTTGTCCACCTATCCCATGTTTCGTTTATTTTTTTCAACCAGTTTTTTACTTGATCATTCAACCGAATCGACCTCCTAAAATCTTGTCCTATTATATCATAAAATGGTAGATGCCCAATATATTTATTGACAACGAACAATAAAAGCGTACAATGAAAAAATATATATTATTTTGAGTGATGAAAAGTCCGAAGTAATGAATGCAAGTGCTGTTTAGAGAGCCAGCGGGTGGTGAAAGCTGGTCAGTGTGCATACATGAATTACAGGCTGGGAGCTTAAACGTCAACACAACGATACTGTGTCTGATGAGCGGAAGGACTGGTTCCTTCAAGCTGGGTGGTACCGCGCAAATTGTATTTAGCGTCCCTGCATGATTTTTATTAATCGTGCAGGGACTTTTTTATGTCTAGCTCCACGCGCCAGCTCGCACCTCCGCTTCAGAAACTCAATCGGAAACAAGTTTCCGATATGTTTCTTCCAGCGTCGGAGTTGAGCTAAAGTGGCGAGTTACGCAATTCATATTTTCAAGGAGGAATGGCAAATGACAAACGCATTAATCGAAGACTTAAAATGGAGAGGGCTTGCCTACCAGCTGACTGACGAAGCGGGTATGGAAGAGCTTTTGAATAAAGAATCAATCTCTTTATATTGTGGAGTGGATCCTACAGCGGATAGTATGCACATTGGACACATCGTTCCTTTACTGACATTGCGCCGTTTTCAATTACATGGCCACCAACCGATTCTGTTGATAGGTGGAGCTACAGGAATGATTGGAGATCCGTCTGGCCGTAGCGAAGAACGTCAATTGCAAACAACTGAACAAATTGATGAAAATGTTAAAGGTCTTAAAGTTCAAATGGAACGCATTTTTGATTTTGGTTCTGAAAATGGAGCCGTTTTGGTTAACAACCGTGACTGGATCGGTTCAATGAATGTCATCGAATTTTTACGCGACTATGGAAAATACATTGGAGTTAACTACATGTTAGCGAAAGATACGGTTGCCTCACGTTTGGAAGGCGGAATTTCGTTCACGGAATTTTCGTACATGTTGATTCAAGCAATTGATTACAATCACTTATACAATTCTCACAACTGTCGAATTCAAGTAGGGGGATCTGATCAGTGGGGTAATATTACGACTGGACTTGAAATGATTCGTAAAACCCATACCGAAGAATCAAAAGCATTTGGTATGACCATTCCACTTGTGACGAAATCGGATGGTACGAAGTTCGGTAAGTCGGCTTCTGGAGCGGTATGGTTAGATGCTGAAAAAACATCACCATATGAGTTCTACCAGTTCTGGTTGAATACAGCAGATGCAGATGTAATCAAGTACATGAAAATCTTTACTTTCTTGACACGTGAAGAAATCGAGGCATTTGAAGTGACAGTTGCGGAAGAGCCACATTTACGCAAAGCACAAAAGGCGCTTGCTGAAGAAATGACACGTATGATTCATGGTCAAGACTCTTTGGATAATGCACTGCGTATTACACAAGCATTATTCAGCGGAGACTTAAAATCATTATCTGCAAGTGAAATGAAAGAAGTATTCAAAGATGTCCCTTCCATTGAATTGCCAAAAGAAGACAAAAACATTGTGGACTTATTGGTTGAAGCAGGCGTTTCGCCATCTAAACGTCAAGCTCGTGAAGATGTAACGAATGGAGCGATTTCAATCAATGGAGAAAAATTGACGGCTGTCGATCACATCGTGAATGCTGAAAATCGTTTGGATGATTCGTTCTCAATCGTGCGTCGCGGCAAGAAGAAATACCATATGGTGAAATTCGTATAACATAAGAGGAAAGACCGTATTTATTATAAAAACGGTCTTTTTTATTAAAAGATAGACATGTTTCCAACGAACCACCACTCAACGTTAAACTGTGATGATTTTCGTCTTAAAAGTAAAGCTGCCTTGATGACTAATATCGTCATCAAGACAGCTTTTTTCGTAATCACTTATTTTCAGTAATCCATGTAGGTAATTCTAAATCGGCATAAATATCAGGATGTAGGATATTGGCGAGCTTAAACGCACCTTCCAAAAGGCGCGGGGAGGGACGGCAATACAATTCTTCTTCCATTATATGTACATTGTTCTTTTGTAAATCTGTTAGATTCTCATAACCAGACCGTTTTTCAACAACTTTTTTATTCACTTTAGATAGCTGAACGCCAACCCAAGCAAGGAAAATATAGTCCGGATTGCGACGCATTACATCATCCCAATCTGTCTGAACACTTGCCAATTCAACGTCACGAAAGACATTGCGCCCACCAGAAACTTCACTGACTTCAGTTAACCAATTTACCTGTCCGGGTGTAAAGATTGGTTTCGGCCACCACTCCCAATATAATTCGGGATAAGTGGAAACAAGGGTAGCGCGAATCTTCATTTCATCAACAAATTTTCTGTATTCCAAGACGATCTTTTCAGCCTCAACAGAAATACCACATGCGTGACCAACAATCAGTAAATCCTCTGCAATATCGTTTAAACTTTGAGGATTCAACACAAGATGGGGAATACCACGATCTACTAATTCGTTCACATTTTTCTCCATACCAGGAACACTGAGCGAAGCCAATACAAGATCAGGCTCTAATGCCTCTAGTGCATCGATATCAATTGACAAATCCGGACCTAATCGAGGTAAATGTTGAACTGAAGAAGGCCAATCAGAAAAGTCGTCGAGTCCGACAAGCTGATCCGTTAAGCCTAAATAGGCAAGAACTTCAGTATTGCTAGGGCATATAGAAATGAGTCTCATACAAAAACTCCTTTTAATTTTTATATAAGTGTATCATAGGCACAAAAAAAGAGCCCCAACTGGGACTCTATTGAAATTAACGAGAGTAGTACTCAATAGTCAAAATGCCTGGGCATCGAAAGTGCACAGGCATTTTTTATTTCACCCTACCTGGATAATTTGCAGGGTGGCCAATTTGTASCTAAAATGCTCCTGTAATTCTGCTTGGATTTTAACAATATCTCCTTCTAGCAATGAAACTAAATCAGAAGAGGACAGGGAGGTAGCAGTGGTGGATTCGGTGAACGACGATACTACCGTAATGGCGTCATTTATCTTTACGTGAAATGTCGATGGCGAACAAGTTATTGTATTTGATGCCAATATGATTTTATAGCTAATTTGATAAATCCCTGATTTCAATACTTTCAGACCGTCTTGCATTAACTCTACATCTTGGAGTGGTCCAGGCATGATAAATCTAACAGCCCCAGACGCTTTGCTCATTACATTGCAAATGCCGAAACCATGAGCTGCTTGCAATATACCTGGTGGTCCAGGTGGGCCTTGATCCCCTTTTGGACCTTGTATTCCTTGTAGACCTCTAATGCCTTGATCACCACTGGGACCTGGGGGACCTTGATCCCCTTTTGGTCCTTGTATTCCTTGTAGACCTCTAATGCCTTGATCACCACTGGGACCTGGAGGACCTTGATTACCTTTAGGTCCTTTTAATCCTTGTGGGCCCTGCTGGCCTTTTGGTCCAGGGGGGCCTTGTTCTCCTCTAAAACCAACGGGACCTTGATAGCCTCTAGGACCTCTAGGCCCACGTGCGCAATTACAATTATTCGATGATCCATTACATTTTGGACAGCGATCCAATTTAATCCTTCCTTCCTTAATAAAGATGGCAATTGATTTGATGCGTTCGTACTTTTGCATCCCTGACCAATTGTTTTTTAATTGCGAATATTAAGTGGTATATTTTGGAGTGTCCCGCCCGAGCTGGATTGAATGGAAATAGCTCTCGTTTGATCTGGCAGCTGAGAGGAACCTTCAACCCGATACTCCCATTCCCCTAATGTATCCACAGGCACTTGGGCTAGGAGAGTGCCGTTAAGACTACTGCCGATATAGATAGAGATTGATGCCCCTGCTTGAAGCACATTTGATGTCCCGGAAATACGCCATTCTGCATCACCAGTACGATACTCTGCCCGAGTAACAGTCAAGGTTTCCGGAACCGATGTCACTTGGACAGTGTCTGAAGAAATGCCTCCAGGACCTTGGACTGTAAGTTGGAAAGTTAGTGTTGCTGGCTGTGCGGGAAATCTAAATGTGGCTGTGGATGTATTGGGATTGGTTAATTGTACGGGAACTCCCGAGATTTGAGCCCATTGGTAAGATGTTGCAAGCCCTGTTGCACTTCCTGCCAGCGTCACTAGTGCTCCTTGCTGGACGACTTGATCTGGCCCTGCATCAGCAATTGGAGGTGGTGTGGAGTCAAGAACCGTAATACTTACGGAGTCGGTGGAAGGTCCGCCTTCGCCATCAACTGTCAAATCAAATACTAGAGTTGCTTGTGAAGCTGGTGTAACAAAGGTAGGAGTTGCTGTAGTGCCACCGGTTAATGCAACAGTAGGTCCGGATAACTGTATCCAATTATATGAGGTGATAGCACCCGTTGAATTCGTTCCGTTCAGAAACACGGTTGAATTAACGACAACTGTTTGGTCGGGCCCGGCATTAGCTGCTACAGGTATAGGGCCATCAGGAGAACCGGTCACTGATACATCTATAACCCTTGTGCCTACCGCTGTCGATTTAATAGTTACCTGGGACGGTGCAAATGAGAGGCTTGTAGTGCTTAATCCGTTAGGCGGAATGATGATCTCGCCAACCCCAAAATCCTCTATGGATAAAGCCGGTGCTCCAATCAAATCACTGGATGAGGCAATGACGTCCAAAGTTTGTGAATTCGTGTCATAGTTGGCCGTTGCCGTAATGAAATCAACTGGCCCGGCTTCTTTTATACTGTTCGGAACATCACTCAAGTTTGTAACAGTAAGGGAAGCAGGGGGGCGGGCACCTGTATAAGCGACTCGGGCAAAGTACTGTCCGTTTATTCCTTGAAGCAGGGCGGTGTCAATTCCGTTTCCGGAAACGCTTATCGTTTGTGCGGTGTCATCTGAACCTGCAAAGACATCTAGCAGTCCGCCTGCGCTATCGGTTTGTGTATAGTTGGCTCTAGTCACATCGACTCCCGAAACGGTAGAGATTTTTCCTAGAACAGTAAAAAGTCTGGTTTCAATACAGTTATCGGGGTCAAGGCCAGGAGTTGTTGAGCGATCCGGGGATCCGATGCCAATTCCTGGCCCTTCAATCCGAAAAATGTTTTGAGGCTGTCCGAATGAATCAACAAACACACTGCCTGTAATTAGATGGGGCACATTTGGATTGCCAATATATCCTTCTGGGGCAAGTGGTGCAACATTTGGATCCCATTTTAAAAATGGATGGACGCGGCTGTTAAGCGCAAGCTCGAATTCCCCGCCGTTCAATCCGCCAATATCCTCTGTAAAATTAATTTCCCCGGCTCCCTCTCCATCAGGTTCAGCGATGAATGTGTCAGTTCCATATGGGTGTGTAACCGTATACTCTGCATTTGGCTGTAATCCAAAGATACGAATCCGCACTCTGCCAAATACAATTTGGTCTCCATCCCTAGGAACTTCGCTTACAAAAGCAGCTTCCAAAGCTAAGACAAGCCTAGCTCTTTCGCCAGTACCAGTAGTCATTTCAGCTTCCGCCAGAAAATAAAAAGCTTCCGATGGATAGTTATCCGGGAATGACACGGGCAGCGCTGGGTTAGGCAAATCTGCAGGAGTAATCCCTGAGTAAGGATCAGTAGTATCGACATTCAATTGAAGACGCAATCTATTTTCATCTTTATACCATACAGGAAAACCATCAAACGCATTAATTGGTCCGACTGTCATGTATAGCCTCCTTTTTTTTGCAGAAAAAGTGATTCTACCAAATTTAACTGGAGATCAGGCGATTTCCTAATTTCTGCATATTTTTTCAAACTGTTATCAGTGTATGCAGAAAGGAATCCCATAGAGCAGGCAAATATACAACATTTTACAGTGGACAAAGTTCGTTCATATTTGTTGGTACATATGTTGTGTAGAGGTGGGGCTATGGATAAAATTGCACATTTAATCATCTTTTATGTAGATGGTTGGATAGCTCTTTGTTTTTATTTTTATTTGCGAAGCTTTAAAAAGTTAATCGGGTTTCAGTTGGGGATGAACATTAGTGTGGCAATGGGTGGGATGGCAGCTCTGCTTTCTGGTGTTTTGCTTCAGCAGCAATATCCATTCCATTTTACGTTGATTACGCTGATATCAACGGCCGTGGGGCTATTGGTTGGTGCGTTATTTGGTCTCCTGTTCGATTACCAGACGTTTGTAACCGGATTGACCAATGGTGCGTTCATTGGGCTGATGTCCCCGATGATTGGAACTGTTGTAGAAATGCCTACCCTGTTCAGTTTGTTCGTGCATGGGGTCTTTGCATTATGTTTACTCACCATTCTCATTTCTATTAAAAGGTCGTGATGTAAACCTTGTGGCCCATTATATTGTTATTGATGTGGTGCTTTTTCGAAGCTTTTTTTGTTTACTCGATATTTATTAAGAAGCATTTCCTGTTTGATGATCGATTTACAAAGTCGATGTGTATGGCTATATCCATGATGTCTTCATTTGCCATGGCGTTTTACACTCGTTTGCTTCTTCCTGTCAATCAGCCTATTTTTTATTTGATTCCCTTGGTAATAGGACTTTGCATTGGCTGGAAGTTCGGGGCTATGATTAAAGCTCCTGCTTCCCTAAATGGAATTTATAATGGTGCAATTGGTGGAATCATGGGAATGATGTTTGGTGCAGTCCTGCAAAATCCAGCCCTGTGCAAGATCCCAATTGAAACGGAAGCCATGATTGCTGAAAACATGTATATTCTGGCCTTTTTCATTGCCTGCCTTCATGCACTCGTATGCCAGCTCGTTCGCTATTCATTTAGGGTGTAATGGAGCTCATTCTCATGAAAAAACCAAGGAGGAGTTAAATGAAATTTTTTGCATGTACCATTTTATTGATTGGGGGAATTTTGGCCATTTACTTCTTTTGGCCCGAATCAACCAGCTTGCCTAAGTTGGGTACCGTAACTGATTGGGAACTGACAGAAGTGGGAACAGAGGAAGTGCCTGCCCATGATAAGCCAAAACTTATCACATTTTTCTATACAAACTGTCCAGATATTTGCCCTACCACTATGATTGATCTGCAAAATCTGCAGCAATCGATGGCGGACGAAGGGATAACTGAAGATCAATATCTTATTGTATCGGTGACGCTGGACCCGGCCTACGATACAGAAGAGAGAATTCTCCAATATAAAGAAGCTTTTGGAATCACAAGTGACAATTGGCTGTTTTTAAGAGGCTCTGAAAAAGAAATCAGAGGGTTTACCAAGTCCTTCAACTTTGTGTTTGAAAAGAATAAGGATGGGTTCCTAACCCACTCCACATCGATGTATATTGTGGACTCAAAGAACCAAATCAGATCCATCCACGACATGGCGGTGGGAGACAAAAAAGTGAATACCGAAGAAATTCTCCACCATTTCATGCAATTGATAAAAGAAGCAGAATAGTTTGGCTGGTCTAGTCTTTTTATAGTTCATAAAATTATGGGCTCAACATAAATTATGGAAGAGATTTCAAAATGAAGGAGCCTGCAGATGAAGGATCATTTTGAGGAGCCGGGATCGTTAGGCCAGACAACGGACGATTTGAACAAAAATCCTTCGTTTTCTTCACCAACCAGTGCGGTTTCCGAAGAAGAGACGAGAATTCTTTCCGAGTATATCGCCCAGAAAAACCTGTTTAAAGTGACGAGCCAAGACGAATCCCGCAGGAAAGTCCTTTTCTTGAAGCAGTTTTTTAAAATGAAGCGGAACCAGCAAGTTGTCGTTTCTTTTGTCATCGAAAAGGATATCCCTTTGACGACTGAGGGAAAAGTTGCAACGATTGGAAGAGATTTTGTCATGCTGACAGATCTGAAAAAAAGATTATGGATTCCCTACAGAGCAATTCAATCTGCAACCATCCCCTTTGGATTTCCCACTTACTCCAATACCCACCAACATTTTATTTATGATAATAACCTCCAGCAAAAGCTCGTTCTTCAATTCGGTGAGACAGTAGCTAAAAAAGACGTCCTAATCCGCCAGTTTTTTGAAGAATCTCTTCAAACAAACCTTCACTTCTGGAAAGGAATCTGGGTTGAAACCAGAACAGCTGACAACATCTTTTTCGGGAAAATCGGGTCAGCCACAAAAGCAGATTTAATTCTTCAGCTGTCAAAGAAAAAAGTAAGCGTGATTCCATTAAACGAGATTCGCTTTGTTTCAACTATCGGGATAATCTCACTATGGAAAAAGGTCCTGAAGTTATGGCTGGAAAAAGATTGAAATAATAAGGGGGCAAATTGATGGAACAAACAGAGGATAATTTATATGAAGAGCTGAAAAAGCTTATTGGGGATGACCTAATTGTCATAACCCGGGCCGTCCAGCTGAACTTACTCGGCCAAGTATTCCGCCCCATTTTCTCTGGAACGGTTTCTGACGTTCAGCATGGTCATATGACGTTGTCACCAGTCATCATTAAAATGGTGAATGCTCCATTTTATAATTTTCCTTTCCCATTAAGCATTCCATTTGAGCAAATTGTTTCTTACTCGACCGAAGTGCCTGTTGATGAAG
>NZ_JBFUJC010000087.1:0-10401 GCF_056401595.1 Paenisporosarcina sp. P4_E4_2
CAGCGGCAATCTTGCATCAATCAATTCAAATATAATATCGACTAATTTTAATTTTTCCGTAACTTCACGACGAGCTTTCGCCATATGACCCGGAAACCATTGAATGGTCATTTTCTAATCTCCTCCTGTGTTACTCAACAAGTCCCATTTCAGTTGGTGGCCAGAAAATAACTTTCGTACTGCCTATTATTTCTTCCATTGGCACCACACCGATAATTCGGCTGTCTTTACTGTATCTCCGGTTGTCCCCCATGACAAATACATGCCCTTCAGGAACAACTTCCATTTGAATCAGTTCTTCAAGTGTAAAATCTTCTGTTAATGTACCTTCAATAATATCTTTTTTATAGGCGTCCAAATATGGTTCCGGTTGAGGTTTCCCATTAATATAAAGCTGATCATTTTTATAAGCGATATGATCTCCTGGTACACCGATGACACGTTTAATGTAATCCTTCTTCTCAGGTGCATGGAACACGACGATATCGAAACGGTCTGGTTCCCCCACTTCATAGCCGATTTTGTTGACAATCATCCGATCTCCGTCTTCAAGAGTCGGCATCATCGATTCCCCATCAACTACGATTGGTGTAAATAAAAAATATCGAATAAGCCAGGCTAGTCCAAATGCGATAAGCAAAGCTTTTGACCATTCCCATAACTCATTTTTCTCTTTTTTCGTCTGYTCCATTTTGTTGCCCCCTTGCGTCAATTACTTATATTGTACAAGTATTTATAAAGACAAGCAAAAAGAAAGAGAGCTTGTTAGCCAAGCTCCCTTTCTGATTTGATAATTATCGAATTTCTTTAATACGAGCTGCTTTACCACGTAATTCACGTAGGTAGTACAATTTCGCACGACGTACTTTACCACGACGAAGAACTTCTAAACGAGCAATTTTTGGTGTGTGTACAGGGAATGTACGTTCAACACCTACACCGTAAGAAATTTTACGAACTGTGAAAGTCGAGCTTACACCGCCACCGCGACGTTTAATAACAATACCTTCATACATTTGAATACGTTCGCGAGTTCCCTCAACGACCTTAACGTGTACACGTACAGTGTCACCAGGACGGAATTCAGGAAGATCCGAACGAAGTTGTTCTTTAGTGATTTCAGTAATAATGTTTTGCATGGTTTTCTCTCCTTAGACAGATGCTCATGCCAGCGACAATGGCTGCAGCGGAACACCGTAATTCAGCACTTCACATAGAAGTACAGAATAGATGATACCACAATTCATCGAAGCTAGCAAGGCAAATTAGTTGTTTTTTTCATTCTCCCACCGTGCGATGAGCTTTTTCTCAGCTACTGTCAATTCATGATTGGACAACAAATCTGGTCGTCTGCTCCACGTACGATATAAAGACTGTTCACTGCGCCATTGATCAATGTGTGCATGATTTCCTGAAAGTAATACGTCTGGCACTTTCAGCCCTCTGAAATCGGCAGGTCGTGTATATTGTGGATGTTCAAGCAATCCAGTTGAAAATGAATCCTGTACGGGTGACTCTCCATTTCCAAGTACGCCAGGTAACAATCGTACGACACTATCGATGACAGTCATTGCACCAAGTTCTCCACCAGTCAAAACAAAATCCCCAATCGAGATTTCATCCGTCACTAAGTGTTCGCGGATTCGTTCATCATAACCCTCATAATGTCCACACAAAAACACTAACTCTTCTTCAAGCGCCAATTCTTCAGCTTTCGCTTGAGTAAAGCGCTCCCCTTGAGGACACATCAAAATGATGCGAGGTTTCTTGGAGCTAGCGGTAATTGCCTCCACGGCTTGAAATAAAGGCTCTGGCTTTAACACCATGCCTGCACCGCCACCATATGGATAATCGTCCACCTGGTTATGTTTATTGCCCGAATACGTACGGAAATCGGTTACTGCCAGTGAGACTGCCTGCTTTTCCTGTGCTTTTTTTAAAATCGAAGATCCGAAGACACCATTAAACATGTCTGGGAATAACGACAACACATGAATACGCATCATRACAATAAGCCGTCCAATACATCAATGACGATTTTCTTTTCATCGACATCAATTTCTTTTACTACATCTTCAATATAAGGAATGTAATGAGCTTTCCCTTTTGCAGGCGTTACGGTCCAAACATCATTTGCTCCCGTTTGCAAAATATCCGTCACCACTCCAATTTCCTGTCCATCCTGACCAAACACAGTACAACCTAGGATTTCATGGAAATAGTACTCGTCCCCTTCTAAATCGAACAACTGATTTTCAGACACTTTTAAAATGCCGTCGCGGAACTCTTGCACCATTTCAATCGTCAAATAGCCTTCGAATGTCAATAAATCAAAGTTCTTATGTTGACGGTGACTTGCAACAGTTAACACTAGAGGCGATTTTCCATCTTTGAACAAAGACAGCTTATTACCTACTGCATAACGCTCTTCAGGAAAATCTGTACTTGAAATGACGCGCACTTCTCCACGAATTCCATGTGTATTAACAATTTTACCGACGTTATACCAATTCATTAAAATCACTCCCGATTTAAAGTGCAAAAAAGGAAGGAACCATAAGCTCCCTCCTTTGCGTCTTAATCTAAAATGTCGACATACGTCTTCTTTTTGTGGTGACTGCTTGCTGCTGAATAAACAATGGTACGGATTGCTTTCGCAACACGACCTTGCTTACCAATAACTTTCCCCATATCTTCAGCATGGACAGAAAGTTTGTAGACAATACGGTTTGCATTTTCGTCTAATTCAACACGAACTTCTTCCGGATAATCAACTAATGGTTTAACAATTGTTTCAATCAGCTGCTTCATTATGCCGCCCCCGATTATTTAGCGTTTTTTGCGTTATGGAATTTCTCCATGATGCCTTGTTCAGAGAACAAGTTACGTACTGTATCAGATGGTTTAGCACCAGTTGATAACCATTTCAACGCTAATTCTTCGTTGATTTTAACTTCAGCTGGTTTTGTTAATGGGTTGTAAGTACCAACTGTTTCGATTTGACGGCCGTCACGTGGAGCGCGAGCGTCAGCAACAACAATACGATAGAAAGGAGATTTTTTAGCTCCCATACGTTTTAAGCGAATTTTAACTGCCATGTTTAATAGCACCTCCGAATAGTTTCACACAAGATAGTATATTATCAAGGATTTATTTGTTTGTAAAGTGTTTTTTCTTAACACCTAATATTTTGCCTAAAAAATCACTTGAAAAGGGAATCCAAGCCAGGCATTTTCATCTTTTTCTTGCCTTTTTGTTGTTGCATGTTCGACATTTGCTTCATCATTTTCTTCATGTCTTCGAATTGCTTAAGCAAACGGTTCACGTCTTGAATAGACGTTCCAGATCCTTTTGCAATTCGTTTTTTCCGACTGGAGTYAATGATATCCGGTGTCGTTTTTTCTTGAGATGTCATAGCGTAAATAATCGCTTCTACACGCCCCATTTGTTTTTCATCAACTTTGGCATTTTCTAGCCCTTTGATTTTACCTGCCCCAGGAAGCATTTTAATGATGTCCTCAAGAGGACCCATTTTCTTCACTTGGTTCAGTTGTTCAACAAAATCATCTAACGTAAAGCTTTGAGTTCTGAATTTCTCTTCCAACTCTTTCGCTTTTTCTTCATCTACGTTAGCTTGAGCTTTTTCAATCAGCGACAACATGTCACCCATCCCTAAAATACGGGAAGCCATACGCTCAGGGTGGAAAGGTTCAAGGGCATCCATTTTTTCACCCATCCCGACAAATTTAATCGGTTTTTGAGCTACAGAACGAATGGAAAGTGCTGCACCACCACGTGTGTCCCCATCAAGTTTCGTTAGGACAACACCTGTAATGCCGATGCTTTCATTGAAGCTTTGAGCAACGTTGACAGCATCTTGACCTGTCATTGAATCTACCACTAGGAACACTTCATCCGGTTCCTTCAATGCACGAATGTCTTTCAATTCTTGCATAAGGTCCTCGTCGATGTGTAAGCGTCCCGCAGTATCAATGATAATGACATCGTTGTGATCTTCTTTTGATTTCTCAAGAGCTTGACGGACGATTTCAACAGGAGAAACTTCTGTCCCTAATGAAAATACAGGCAACGATAATTGCTTACCAATTGTTTGCAATTGTTGGATGGCTGCTGGACGATAAATATCCGCTGCCACCAATAAAGGATTACGGTTATATTTTTTACGCAAAATATTCGCCAATTTCCCGGTAGTGGTCGTTTTACCAGCACCCTGCAAACCGACCATCATTATAACGGTTGGTGGTTTTTTCGCAAACTGAATCGGGCTTTGTTCCCCACCCATCAATTCAGTCAATTCATCTTTTACGATTTTGATGACTTGTTGACCTGGTGTCAAACTCTTCATGACATCCACGCCAACTGCACGCTCACTTACTTTTTTGACGAATTCTTTGACTACTTTTAAGTTAACGTCTGCTTCGATTAAAGCAAAACGGACTTCTCTCATCATTTCTTTGACGTCTGCTTCGGAAACTTTACCTTTACCTTTAATGCGTTGGATGGTTCCTTGCAGCCGCTCGGCTAATCCTTCAAATGCCATGCAGTCCGCCTCCTAATCCGATTCTTTTAGCATCTCAATCAATTCAGAAGCTAGTTCTTTATTGACTGATTCCGCTTGAATTACTTGTTGTAATTGATTCATTACAAGTTGGCGTTGCTGAAATTTTTCCAGTAATTTAAGTTTTTCTTCGTATTCTTCTAACATCGCTTCTGTGCGACGAATATTATCATAGACAGCTTGTCTTGAGATTTCGTATTCGTCAGCTATTTCACCCAGTGAGTGATCATCCAGATAATAAAGATGCATATAGCTTCGTTGTTTATCGGTCAGCAAAGACTGATAAAAATCATATAGAAAGTTCATACGTGTCGTTTTTTCAAGTAGCATTGTGATCTCTCCCACCTACAACTTCCTACATGTATCATATCGAGCATTACTTTGAGCGTCAAGTATTTTTACTTGTCTACTTAGTATCTTCCGCTTCTTCCTGCTCCAGACCTTCTGCAAATAAACCGTATACATATTTCTCCGTATCGAAAGGCTGTAAATCGTCCATTTTTTCTCCGAGCCCTACAAATTTAACCGGAATGAGCAATTTGTTACGGATTGCCAGAACAATTCCGCCTTTTGCTGTTCCATCTAATTTTGTCAGAACAATTCCTGTTACATTTGTTGCATCTTTGAATGCTTGTGCTTGGACTAATGCATTTTGACCTGTTGTCGCATCAAGTGCAAGCAACACTTCGTGTGGAGCACCTGGTACTTCACGTTCGATTACGCGATGAACTTTTTGCAATTCATTCATCAAGTTCACTTTGTTTTGCAATCGACCAGCCGTATCACAAATCAATACGTCAATCCCTTTGCTTTTCGCTGAACGTACCGCATCGTACATGACCGCTGCAGGATCTGACCCTTCGGATTGTTTAATTACTTCAACTCCTACGCGGTCACCCCAAACTTGCAGTTGATCAATTGCACCCGCACGGAAAGTATCTCCAGCTGCCAGCATGACAGTTTTTCCTTGTTGTTTCAGGCGATGTGCAAGTTTACCAATGGTTGTTGTTTTTCCAACGCCGTTTACCCCTACAAACAAAATAACCGTTAAGCCATCTTCCTGAATAAGGAGTTCGTTTGATTCTTCTTCACCAGATTCGTATATTTCTACTAACTTCTCAGAAATCACAGATTGAATACCAGCAGTGTCTTTCATATTTTTACGTTGAACTTCAAATCTCAACGCATCCATCAATTCCATTACCGTTTCAACCCCAACATCGGCTTGAAGCAATAAATCTTCCAGTTCCTCAAAGAAATCCTCATCCACTTTACGGTACTTCGCCACTAAATCATTCACTTTGGAAGTAAATTGATTGCGTGTTTTAGATAATCCATCCTTGAATTTTTCGGATATAGAAACCGATTCACTGGTTCCTGTTAATTTTTCTTTCATTTTTTTAAAGAAACTCAAGCTCTTTCGCTCCCTTGTGCGACAAGTGTCGGTTGATCTTCTTGCATTTTGACAGATACCAATTTAGAAATACCTGATTCCTGCATGGTAATTCCATATAGAACATCTGCACCTTCCATCGTACCTTTGCGATGGGYGATAACGATAAACTGTGTATCTTGACTAAATTTTTTCAAATATTGACTGTAACGAATTACATTTGATTCATCCAGTGCCGCTTCTACCTCATCCAGAATACAGAACGGTACAGGGCGAATATTCAGAATGGCAAACAATAAGGCGATTGCAGTAAGCGCACGCTCTCCACCTGAAAGCAAACTTAAATTTTGTCGCTTTTTCCCAGGAGGCTGGGCAACGATTTCGATGCCAGTTTCCAGCATATCTGAAGGATCGGTCAACACTAAATCTGCTTGGCCACCACCAAACAATTCTCGGAAGACGCGGCCGAATTGCGCCCGAATGGCGTAGAATGTATCACTGAACCGCAACGTCATTTCTTCATCCATTTCTTTAATAGCTTCATGCAATGTTTCTTTTGCATCCAATAAATCCTGACGTTGATCGGTCAGGAAAGCATGACGCTCAGAAACTCGTTCGAATTCTTCAATGGAGGCTACATTCACAGGACCCAACTCTTCAATGGATTGCTTCAGCAGTTTCACTTTTTTTCGTGAAACGTCTTCTTCAAATGTATCCATATCTGGCAGTTCCAATTCATCCAATGTCAGATGATAGTTTTCTTCCAGCTGGGTATGCAGCGTATGCTGTTCAACGTCAAAACGATTCAGCTTCACTTCAGCGGCTCTCAAAGCATCCAACTGTTGTTTATGCAAATGTTGATTTTTCTTCAGTTGCAGTTCAACCTGTTGTAGTTGGACATGAATTTGTCCACGTTTTTCTTTGCCTACGGTAATACGATCAACAAGTGTTTGCTTTTTCTCTTTCCACTCAATCAGTTGCTGGTCAATTTCTTCCGGAGTTGGACCCATTTGATTGTCACCAGATTCATACCATTGCATTTCCTGTTTGGTGTGATCAAGCTTTTGCGAAACTTTTTGTTGTTTTTCCTGTAAATCAACGACTGCATCATTGGAAACATTCAATTGCTCGGTTAAAACCGCCTGTTTCGAACGAAGTTCAGCCATTTGTTCTGTTAATTGATCCCGTTCATTCAGCGTCTGTGATTTGAGATTGGTTAACCGATTGATTGTATCATTCAGTGTTTCCAGTTCATTCTTTAATTCATGAAGACGTTGCTGAGCTTGATTTTTCTTTTCTTTTGCTTGTTCATGTCGACTTGAAACATCTTTTGTTTCCGAATTGGAAATAAATGCTCGTTCATTAAGACGCTTGAAAGCGGTTTCGAGTTCACGAAGATTAGAACTTAGTTCCAATTCCTGCGCTCTGTGTTGTTCCCCTTCGGTACGCATACTTTCAAGTAATTCAACTTGTTGGTCAATTGACTTTTTCAGAGTGGCCACTTGAGATTCAGCTGTAAGAATGGACTGATCCATCGCTTTTAACTTCATTGAAAGTTCATCCAGCTCGGCTTTCCTTGAGAAGACAGAAGACTGTTGCTTAGTGAATCCTCCGGTCAATGAACCGCCTGCATTGACGATATCTCCATCCAGTGTAACAACTCGGTAGCGATATTGAATGGATTTGGCAATTTGGGAAGCCCCTTGCAAATCTTTGACCACAATGACATTTCCAAGTAAATTTTCGACAATGGATTTTGACGATGGCTCAAAGGAAACGAGTTCATCCGCTGTTTGAACGAAAGAAGGATGACCTCCAATGCTTCTCAATGTATCCGCTTGTATTTTTCTCGACTTCATGACCGTCTTTGGAAGGAATGTAGCACGGCCAGAGCGTTTGTTTTTCAAAAACGCAATAGCTTTTCGCGCATCTTGATCCGACTCGGTAACTATATGCTGCATAGCTCCACCAAGCGCTGTCTCGAGCGCTTTTGTATATTCAGGCTTTACTTGAATAAGCTCTGCTACCGCACCTGTAATGCCGGACAATTCGCCCTTTTCACGCGCAACCAATACTTCTTTGACCCCTTGGAAGAAACCAGAGAAATCCGCTTCCAGTGCTTCTAACGATTCTTTTCTTGCTTTCAACTGTTGCTGGTGTTGATAAGCTTGATATAGCATCGATTGCTTGGAATCAAGTTTCTCTTTTTCTTTTGAGAAAGCCTCTTGACGTTTTTTGTAATCAGTCAGGTTTTTGTCCAGTTCACTTCGAATTTGTGATAACTGCTTATCCACTTGCTTCTTTTGTATCTCGACAGTTGATAAGTCTGAAGTAATCTGTTCATATTCATTCGTCATTTTATCTTTGAATTCATGTTGTTGAAGAAGCTGTTGCTCCAAATGTTTCAGTTCATTTTTGACAGTCGCTTCTTCATTTAACAAATCAATATATGTTGACTTATGATCTTCGATTTCCACTTCAATCTCTGCACTGGATTGTTTCAACAAATGATCCAACTGTTTGACTTCCTGTTGGACATTTCGCAATTCCGTTCTCGCTTTCGAGGTAGCGGCTTGCTTTAGTTCCAACTGGGTCGTTAACTGGTTTTTCTCTTCTTCAAGTTCATCAATGGTTAAGCGAAGTTTATCGATTTGCTGGTCCATATTTTGACGCTTTTCAGCCATCAATTGTTTACGCCCATCCCAGCGCTCAAGCTCGGAACTGGCTTCAACAAGTGATTCCTGTGAATCATCAATTAATCGGTCTTGCTCTGTCAATTGCTCACGAACCGTATGTAACTCAGTTTCCATTTTGTCTATGAGGTCTTCCAGTTCCTTTTCTTGCTTTTCGAAGACTTCTACTTCCTGCTTAACTTCACCTAAGCGTTTTTCGACTCGTACCAAATCAAAAGCAATTAACCCTAAGTCAACGTCCTTTAATTCTTCGGACATGCGTAAATAATCGGTGGCTGCTGACGCTTGCATTTGAAGCGGCTCCATCCGACTATCCAGTTCGTGTAAAATATCCAGCACTCTGTGTAAATTGTCATCGGTTTCAAACAATTTGTTCTCGGCTTTCTTTTTACGCAATTTATATTTTAGAACACCCGCAGCTTCTTCAAAAATAGAACGGCGGTCTTCTGGACGACTGTTGAGAATTTCATCCACTCGTCCTTGTGAAATAATCGAAAAGGCTTCTTTACCTAGCCCGGAATCCATAAATAAATCATTAATATCTTTTAATCTACAAGTTTGTTTATTTAATAAGTATTCACTATCGCCCGAACGAAACACGCGTCTCGTGACACTGATCTCGTTGTAATCCAATGGCAAGCGCTCATCTGAGTTATCAAGTATTAGAGTAACTTCTGCAAAATTAAGCGCTTTTCGTGAGTCGCTTCCTGCAAAAATGACATCTTCCATTTTGGCGCCGCGAAGTGATTTTGCGGACTGTTCTCCCAAAACCCATCGAATGGCATCCGTTACATTACTTTTCCCACTTCCATTTGGACCGACCACTGCGGTCACGCCTGGTACAAAATCAATGCCAATTCGATCCGCAAACGATTTAAATCCAATGACTTCAAGTCGCTTTAGGAACAAATTTAGCCCTCCTGTCTGCTTGCAACTTGGCCTTGTATGCGAATAATCGCTACTTGGGCCGCTTTTTGTTCAGCTTCTTTTTTAGACTTGCCTTTACCTTCACCCAACTCGGTGTTGCCTAATCTCACACTGGAGACAAACGTTCGATTGTGGGCAGGTCCCTTTTCTTCTACAATTTCATAGTTCAATGCACCATTGTTCATTTGCTGAACCATTTCTTGTAACTGACTCTTGTAATCCATCACATGCGAAAAAGCACCGATTTCGACTTTCGGAAACACAACTTGTTCCAAAAACTTCACAACAGGTTGTAAGCCTTGATCTAAATATAGTGCGCCGACAAATGACTCAAACACATCTGCAAGAAGTGCTGGTCTTTCGCGTCCACCTGTAATCTCTTCTCCCTTACCTAAAAGCACATACTTCCCAAAGTTTAATTCATTCGCAAATAAAACGAGTGACGGTTCGCAAACGATCGCCGCACGTAATTTGGTCAATTCACCTTCGCTCATGGCAGTAAACTTTTGAAATAAGTATTGAGAGACAGAGAGTTCAAGAACAGCGTCACCTAGAAATTCAAGTCGCTCATTGTCCGTGTAAAATTTCCGTCGATGCTCATTCACATAGGATGAATGGGTAAATGATTGATAAAGAAGTTCAGGGTTTTGAAATTGAACTCCTAATTCTTGCTGTAATACCGCAAATGATTGCTTGACTGTTTCGGAAAATGTTCCGTTTTTTTGAGGAGTTCCTCTACGTTTACCCGTCATCTATATAATCTGCCTTCCTTTAGTTTCTACGGTCTAGTTTACCCGTTTGTCCTGTAA
>NZ_JBFUJC010000088.1:0-10318 GCF_056401595.1 Paenisporosarcina sp. P4_E4_2
TACATAAACAGCCTTGGGAAAACTCATATTGTTTAGATGGGGCAAAAAGGGAATAATATACATACATAGTATTGTTGAAAAGGGAGGACTGGCCGTGAAAATCAGAATCGAATGGAATTACCGAACACCTAAAGGAACCGAAACCTTCTTCCAATCCGAAGAATTGCCGATTGCGCATGCTTTGCTGATTGCGGAAGATTTAGAGCGGACGAAGCGTACAAAAAAGGTAACGTTCACGGATGAGMACGATAGCACGTGGACGGTGAAAGAAATGAAACAATACTTGAAAGGGCTTGAAACCGAACCACATAACATCACGGTTCATTTCGATGGTGGGTTTGATGTCGCGACAAACAGTTCTGGATTAGGCTGCGTCATCTATTATGAACAGAGCGGGAAGTCATACAGATTGCGACGGAACGCGCCTTCTGCCGAACTGATTTCAAATAATGAGGCGGAATATGCGGCACTTTACTTATGTCTGCAGGAACTCGAGCTCTTGAACGTCCATCATCTCCCGGTCAAAATCGTTGGGGATTCACAAGTGGTCATCAATCAGTTGAATGGGGAATGGCCAGCGCTCGAATCCAATCTCTCCCGGTGGGCAGACCGGATTGACGAAAAGCTAAATGAACTTGGTCTCCAGCCCGAATACCAATTGGTTCCACGTAAATCGAATGGAGAAGCGGACCGATTGGCGACGCAGGCATTGAATGGGATTGAGATACTGGCGACTAGTGAGTTGAAGGCAGAGTAGGAAATAATAAAGCATATAAAAGAAGCAGCCTTGGAAATCTATATCGATTTCTGGGGCTGCTTTTCATTATTGTTCTAAAATGGTGAACTGAACGCCACCAAACGTTTCGTCATTCAAGAATACTTGAACCAATAGAAAAGCGTCATGTTTATTGTTTGCCCAGTAAGCAGCTAAACGATAACCATCATCCACCTCTACCCAATCCGATTCAAGTTCATCAGCTTCCCCGTATGTTAAACGAAGCTGATCGTACATGTAGTCGAAATAGTTCTCAATTGTTTCTAAGTCAGGCGCATTATCTGCCACATAGTGATAAACCGATATGGAGACGAGTTTGTTGTTTTCGAATTCGTAATCCACGTCCGCCATTAATCCGTAAACAGTTACATCCGTGTAGGTCAAATACTCATTTTCCTGACTGTAGAAAACACCGCCTGATAGGTTCTTGACTTGTTCCATCGTCATCCCAAGTGAAATCTTATCAAGGGTGGGAGTTTGTACTTGAATTGGGAAAGAAGCGTTAATGCTCGCATGGGTTTTACTGCTATATTTCTTCACTAAAGGCATAAACACTTCTGTGGAAATCGCGAAATTTAGGTTAGCACTCAAACTATCAAAACCACTGCTTGTCATCCCGATTAGTTGCCCACTCGTATCAAATAATCCACCACCAGAACTGCCGTGGTCAATATCTGCATTAGTTTGAATCAAAGAAACGCCATTAATTGTACGGAACGAACTAATAATGCCTTCCGAAACTGTATTTTGCAAGCCGATGGGGCTTCCGATTGCAACTACTTTTTCACCTTTAGCGAGCCCTTTGCTGGAAGGACGAATTGCAACAGTTGCTGTTTTGAACGTTTTCGTTGTTTTGATTAAGGCAATATCTTTTTTGGCATCGGATTCCACAATGCCTTTTACATCCAACTTTTGACCGTTAGTGAAAGTGACGGTCGCATTCGTCACACCATCAATGACATGGTGGTTTGTTAAAATCAAGCCATTTCCAACGACGATTCCACTGCCTTGTCCTTGATCAGTATCAATAAGCACAATCTTGGCATCGTTTAAGCCTACAATTTCTTTTGTTGTATAAACTTTTTTGGTTGCTTTTGGAACTGGTACATACTTAATGGAAGAAGACTTCTTAACAACATTACTCCCAGTCAGCTTATAGACACCACCAAAGCTTTTTGACTCTCCGTAAATGCCATGCTCATTTCCTTTTTTCAACTTCTTCACAAATTTCAACTTACCATTACTAACCGAATATAAATCAGTATCCTTCAAAATCTGGATTTTACCGACCATCCCAGTTTGAATCTCAATCTTGCCCCACATGTTTTTCGACGCTGCAGAAACGGGCGTACTTGAGACTGTAAAAAATAAAAAAGCAGATAACATCAAAATAATTAACTTTTTCAATGATAACAATTCCTCTCGTTGCAATATTTTAACAATACAATTAATACCATATGCGCGTAATAAAAGCACTATGAAAATATAAATATTGGAAATTATATAAATAAATAGATTAGCAAATGCGCCCCGAGCTTTAATAAATGGTCGTTTTTTTGTTCATAGTGAAAGCTTTTAACCGATAATAAAAATAGTAGTGGGAAGTTACTAAAAAGATTTTGTTGTCGGCTGCGTTATAGGTAATTAAAATGATAAGAGATGTCGAGAATAATAGCGCTATTCATACATATAGAATGTTTTTCTTGAATTTGTTTTTACAATGCCAAGTTTACTTGAAAGGGGAAGTCACATTGAAAAGTTTCGTTATGGGTTTATCTGTGACTTGGCTATTATGCTCTTATGGAAATGCCACTGTTTCTGCCGAAGAGTACGAAGAGAAACGAATGCTCGTTGTATTTGATGAAGAACTTAATGAGCAGGAAATGAAAGAGACGGTGTTGGAAGCTGGCGGTGAAATGACAGAAGCCTATACAGAGGTGGATATGGCGTCTGTCGATTTGACTTCAGCAGAAGCTGCCGATCTTCGAGAAGACCCTTCTGTGCACCTTGTCGAGGAAGATATCGTCCTCAAGCTCAATAACCAATTGGAAGATTGGGGGATTGAGTCTACTAGAGTTCCATCAGCTTGGGATTCTGGATTTACAGGTAAAGGCATCAAAGTCGCAGTCATAGATTCAGGAATTTCTCCGCATAGTGACCTTGACATTGCTGGAGGTATTTCGACGGTTGGTTACACCTCTTCCTACAATGATGATCAAGGACATGGAACGCATGTGGCTGGAATCATAGGTGCACGCAATAATAGTTTTGGGGTGAGAGGAGTCGCCTATGAGGCGGAAATTTATGCGATAAAAGCATTTGACCGTAACGGCGAGGCTTACTTATCGGATTTAATCGAGGGAATCGATTGGTCGATTGCAAACGGCATGGACATCATCAATTTGAGTTCAGGAACACAAACAAGTACTCGTTCATTCCTTAATGTCGTTAACAAGGCCTATGACAGTGGGTTATTGATTGTGGCGGCCGCTGGGAATGATGGAGCCCCGAATGGTCTGGGTGACACGGTCGATTTTCCTGCGCGTTATGCTTCGGTAATCGGTGTCGGTGCTGTTAACAGTTTTTTTGAACGGGCATCCTTTTCCTCCACTGGTCCAGAAGTCGAAGTGGCAGCTCCAGGTGTGGAAATATTGAGTACCTATTTAGACAATCAATATGCTTATATGAGCGGAACGTCAATGGCGACGCCATATGTGACAGGTCAACTTGCGTTGTTAAAGCAAGCATATCCTGAATTGACAAATGAGCAGCTTCGACTAGTTCTGATTGAACATACTAAGGATCTAGGCGCGACAGGGAGAGATCCGTATTTCGGCTACGGTTTTATCCAGGCAGCTTCTTTCCTGGATCCGGTTGATTTCCAAAAAGCAAATCCTTTAACAGGGATGATTTTGAGTGTCAATTCACTAACTGGCAAGCCTGGGGAAATCATAGCAGTCACTGTATCGGCAACGTATAAAAATGGCAAAGTTCAAGACGTAACAGATGCAGCGAATTGGACCTCAGCCAACACTGCAGTAGCGACGGTTACGGGTGGTAAGGTAGAGTTGAAGGGCTATGGGAGCACAACCATTACAGCAACCTATGAGGGGCAGTCGACAATGATTGTCGTTAACAGTCCGAATCCCCAGACTCAAGCTGTTCCGAAGTTCCAGGATGTCACATCTTTCTATTCACCAGCAGTTACGTATTTGGTCCAAAATCAAATTACACGTGGCATATCTATGACTGAATTTGGCGTATCGAAAAATATCAAACGTGCGGATGCAGCCATCTGGTTGGCCAAAGAACTTGGCTTGAATAAGGAAACTGCAAAAGCATCTGGATTTACGGACGTACCAGACCGCGCGATTGGGGCAGTTAATGCACTTAAAGAAGCAGGAATCGTTGGTGGTAAAACTACCACGAGATTCGGAGCTTACGATAGATTGACTCGTGGAGAAGTGGCCATTATCCTTCAACGTGCGTACAAGCTTTCTTCTGACGGAAGTAAATACCCTTTTTCTGATGTATCTCCGAAATACAGCGATGCAGTCGGCGCTTTGGTTGCAAACTATATTACAGATGGTATCTCTCCTACGAAATATGGCGTTTCTAATTCGATAACCCGTGGTCAATTGGCAGTGTTTATGTATCGGTTGTCAAATTAATAGAATATATTTGAATCCAGCTTAGTTATAAATAGGCTGGATTTTTTTATGAATAACGATGGAGTTAGATGTTCTATTAAACATATTAAATATAGTAAATTCTCTCTAATACAACGAAATTTTTGATGCAAAAACAAGGTACGGAGTGAATGTTCACTCCGTACCTTGTTTTCATTTTTCACCTTATGAGAATCAACCAATTATATGAATGATAACTATTTCAAATGGTTGGCCACGTTCTTTTACGTTTAGAAGCATTGATAGGAACGAATCTTGTGCGTATTCAAAATGTGATATGTCCATCCCCGCCTTCTTCACCAGAGATAGCAACGATTATTTGTCTGCCTACGAAGGTAGGGAAAAACCAAAAGCTTCTGCTGTTTGTTAGCCAAATATAGGTGTTGCGGTATAGACAATTCCTGATTCTGCTGGGTCCGACCTGCCATGCTGGGATCGGTAGAGAGAAGTCAGGGGGTGGTACCATTGGCAGGAGGGTAGCACCGGGTGGGGATCCAAATGGGGGTGGCTCAAAATAATCATTTGAGAGCTCTTGTTGGAACCCTTGTGGAAAGCGTGATGAATCAAATTCATCTCCATTCCGATAAAAAGGATTATTTGTCAAAACTTCTACCTCATTCCTCGTAATCTACCCTTCAGCATATGTCACACTGCTTGCTTGGAGTGGGGAGACACACAGACGAGGTTTTGATTCAACCGAAATAAACAAAGCAACAAGCACCTCAGCTTTATCGACGGGTGCTTGTTTTATGAAACTTTAATTCTCTTATTTCGGATCGATTTTCGTTGCATCGCGAGTTTTTAATCCATGGGAAAGGAAATAAAAAAACGCACCCCCGAGCATGGCCAAACACAATATAAACCCAATTGTAAGCGCTAAATAGTACGACATATGTACCGCCTCCTTTGTGGAGTATATGCAGGGACATGCCAGTATTTGATAGGGTGGTGAAATATATTTGAATGTTAGTTGTTACATCATATTTGGTGGGAGAACTGGATGAAACAGATTAACACAGGTTTGATGCCGATTAAATTGCAGTGATGCGGATTAATTTGCAGTCGGTGTCGAAAGTGTAGCCGTTTAGGCTATATGCAATGCAGAAAGCTGCCGAAATTGTATTTTCGGCAGCTTCCTTTCTAGGTATGAAGTTGTATATTCTTTCGTAACCCAAAGGCTTTTAAAATACATCTTCGGCTGCTTTTCTATTTGAACAGGTATTCTTTTTGGGTTTCGTAGTACTCCATAAATTCAATAAAGTCGGCTTCGTAATCGTCGACGCTTTTGTGTTTGACGTTGTCGAGTGCGGATTTTTGGAATCTATTGATTAGTTGATGCAATGTTTTAAGGCGATCTATATCTTCTTTTGTGGCTTGGTTGCCTCTTGCTTTGCGGTGGACTTCGTTGAGAACAACGTTAGTGTCATAATCGAAGTCAAAGCTATGATAAGCTACGGTTTGTCCCGCTGGATTAATGTTAACGACAAATCCAGACAACCAGTGGAGACGTTCTCCCAGCTCTTTTTGACTTCCGCCTTGTTCGTAACTTTCAATCGTATCCTTTAGAGCGTATTCAAGCTGGGCGTACTCGAGTACATATGCTTTGAGTTGTGTTTTTTCAAAGTTGGCGCGCTGTTGAACGCTCCACATAAGTGATATGCCGAGCAGGATAGCAAGTATGATGGTGGCGAGTTTCCAGTTATTCATGGTTATTTCCCCCTAGATTTCCATTTTACTGAAAATTTAATAGAAGAGGATAGGTACAAAAGCCATTTTTTGTGTCTAGAGTTAACTTAGTTGGAAAAATGGGAGAAGTGGAGCATATATCTAAGGCAAGGGGGCGGCTGAAATTGCATCTTCAGCCGCCTTCTTTTGTGAAATGGTGTGACGCTTCTTTAGTAAACCGAAAAGTTATTGAAATCTTCATTCTTTTCTGACAAAATGAAATGAATGAAGATTCATACTGATGGGGGTTGGGATGATGTATGCGACTTTAGGGAGTATTTTCGATCAGACGGTGAGTAATTTTCCGAATCGAGAGGCGCTTGTGGATTTGAAGCGGGGGCAGCGTTGGACGTATGGGGAGTGGCGGGACGAAGTACACCGTTTGGCGAATGCGCTGAGTTCAGCTGGGGTTGAAAGAGGAGATCGGGTGTCGACGTTTTTGTTCAACACGAGTGAGCTTGCGACGACTTTATTTGCGTGTGCCAAAATCGGGGCTATTTTTAATCCGATAAATTTCCGGTTGAAGTCGGAGGAAGTGGCATATATTTTAAATGATGCAAAACCARAAGTTGTGATGTTTGAAGATATTCTGAAGGATCAGGTGGCAGTGATTCAGCCACAATTTCCAGAGATTCAGTTTTGGTTTATTAATGAGAATACACCAGATTTCGCAATCAGCTATCACTCGGAGGTTGGCAGTGCGCAATCGACTGCTCCAGCAGTGGAAGTAGACGAGAAGGATACGTATGCCATCATGTATACGAGTGGAACGACGGGGCGTCCGAAAGGCGTGATTCACCGTCACCGTGATATGGCGGAGCAAAGTCTTATTTGCACTGCCGTGTTAAAGTATACGAAAAATGATGTTGGGCTTGTAACGGCACCGATGTTTCATTGTGCTGAGTTGCATTGCTGTGTGATTCCGAGGGTTCAAGCAGGTGCGAAGAGCGTTATTATGCATCAATTCCATCCGCAAGTTGCGCTTGATACGATCGAGCAAGAAAAAGTGTCGGTGATGTTCGCCGTTCCAACGATGTGGAGCATGATGGCAGACCTTGAAGGGKCAGCGTTGAAAGTCGGGACGTTGCAACGAGGGTTGTATGGTGCTGCGCCAATGGCTCCCATTCTTGTTAAGAAAGTAAAAGAAGTTTTGGGTATCGATTTGATTCAGGCATATGGCCAGACGGAAATGGGGCCGGCGATTACGTTTCTAGCGGAAGACGAGCAGCTAACTAAAGTGGGTTCAGCTGGGAAACCTGCATACAATCATGAAATCCGCATTGTCCAGCCGAATGAGAATGGACCTTCTAATCCGGATGCTATATTGAAACCGGGCCAAGTGGGCGAAATCATCGTAAAAGGTCCTTGCATGATGGCCGGTTATTTCAATCGCGAGGATGCGTCAGAAAAGGCGCTGTATAAAGGATGGTACCATTCAAGTGATTTGGGGTACATGGATGAAGACGGCTATTTGTATGTGGCAGACCGTGTGGATGACATGATCATCAGTGGTGGCGAAAATATTTATCCGCGTGAAGTGGAAGATGTGCTGCATGAACACGAATCGGTGCAGGATGTAGCGGTGCTTGGGATTCCTGATGAGAAGTGGGGAGAGTCGGTGCTGGCGTTTATCGTGACGCAGAATCCTGAACTTACGGCGGAAGATCTTGAAAAATTCTGTAAAGGAAACGACAAACTGGCTGGTTATAAACGTCCGAGGCATTATCAGTTTGTTAATGAATTGCCGCGAAATGCTAGTGGGAAAATTCAAAAGTTCTTGTTGCGGGAACAGCGAGTGGAAAGCGGCAGTATTTTGTAATGTTTAGTTTGGCGTGATAATGAAGGTTTAACAGTTAGGGGAATCCTGTGAAAAGTAAAGCAGTGACGATAATTGTAGGTATGATGATGAGTATGGGGATGTTGTTTGTTGGTTTTTTTGCGTTGGATCGAGTGGCTAAGAAAGAAGAGACTGTAAAAGTACAGGGGAACGTACCTAAGGAAGACGATGAATTGCCTGTAGTTGAACAGCCTGAAAAAGTCGAGCAGTTGGAAACCTTGCCGAACGCGGAAAACGAGGTTGCAAAATGGAATGCGACAGCATCTGAGTTCATAGAGAGGTATCCTGAGTTCAGGTTTGATGCGACTCGGATAGTGAAAGATGAAATGAAATCCAATGATGAAGTTACGACGTTTTCGCATGAGTTCAACACTGCGGTGAAAATCAGCTTGGTCTACACGGTAAATAACGAAACCGAAGAAATCACTGAAATGAGGCTTATCTGTCATGATACCGGTCCGGATAGTGCCGCCATTTTTCATACAATGAGCATGTTCATCAGTTATGTCGATGACGAGATCCCGACAGACCGTGCGGGTGAATTTTTAGGGGATAACACCTTTACTATTAGGGAATCGGGTATTTATGAACTTGAATTGAACGGGAAAAAATATGAATATTTATCGGATATGGATCAATTTATTCGTACACTGGTTTATCGAGTTGAGAGCTAAAATGTGCTTTTTCAAATAGATGATAGAAATGAAAATCCAGTAGCTTTTCAGGCTACTGGATTTTTGTCTTTAAGTTGCTTTTTCATAAAAAAACCCACCACTACATGTAATTTGTTAAGTGTGGTGGGTAATCCGAGAAGAAGTTGTTACTGTTCGATTTTATCGATGATGATGCTCGGGATTGTGATTTCTCCACCCATTGTCGATTCGTAAGTTAACAAACCATCTGATGTACCCATCAAAGTAATCAAGTCGTCTTCTAAAATACGAGAAACTACTATATATGAATCGTAACTTGCATAAATAATCTTATCGTAATCGTCATTGACGGCAATTCGAACTTGGGTTTCACCATCGCCTTCCATCACTTGAATAACCTTACCGTAAAATTTAACTTTTTCGCCATAGAAGTCATCTGGTGTTCGTGCTAATTGATCATAAGTGATGCCAGTATCATAGCCTCTTCTTTCTTCTTCTTCAGCCTTTTTCTGTGCTGCAGCTTCTGCCGCGGCTAGTGCTTCTGCTTCTTTCTTGGCTTTAGCTTCTGCCGCTGCTTTTTTTGCAGCTTCTTCTGCAGCTTTTTTCTTAGCTTCAGCTTCTTCTAATGCTTTTTGTTCTTCAATTCTTCTTTGTTGTTCTTTCTCAGATAACTCAAACCAAGGTTTTGCTTTTTCAACTGTTGCATTTAATTGAGCGATTTCTTTCTTTTGTTCACTAATTTGAACATGCAAAGCACCGATTTCTTCTTCTTTCTTCGAAACCTTATTAGATGCCGCACTTGAACTAATTACAAATAAAAAGAACACCACTACAACTGCACTAACGATAGCGATTACTTTTTTACTTTTCCAATCAATATTCATTTTTTCCTCCGAAAAATAATTTTTTGTTGTACCCACTGGACTTTATAAGATTAGACTCATTCATATCATGTATAAGTGCTGCACATGGGTAAATTCAACTGGATTATAAAGGTTAAAGTAAGTCCATCGACTATTATAGTGTAAAAAAGTATATTATTTTACAATCAGATAATTGAAAATAATATACTTATATATGTATATATTTGTGAAAATTATACATTATCGGAGTGTGTTTAGTCTTACGAGTTGCTAGTCTCAAATGATCTTTAATTACCTAATATTAATAACAATTAAGAAGAACTTGAAAATGCATCTTCAGCCGCTTGTTTCGAGTAATTGATTTGTTGTAGAGTTATCGTTGGAAAATTTTGGTCAAGGCATCGATTAGATGAAATCGTTTGGTTCCTTATAGAAACCAATGAAAAAGGAGCAAAAGCATGACAGGAAAGACACACATCATAGGCGGTTTGACAGCAAGTCTTGCATACGCACAATTTACAACATCTGATCCCGTACTATTGGTAGGGGCAGGGGTTATCGGAGCGTTGATTCCGGATATTTGTCATGGCGGCAGTAAAATTGGACGAACATTCCCGTTCATTTCGAAAATGATTAATGTGATTTTCGGACATCGTTCTTTCACCCACAGCTTGTTATTTTTATTCATCATTTCGATTCTAATGAAATCATTTGTAACAAACGAAGCAGTGATAGAAGGAATTTTGGTCGGGATGGTCAGTCATTATGTGCTAGAC
>NZ_JBFUJC010000089.1:0-10255 GCF_056401595.1 Paenisporosarcina sp. P4_E4_2
GTTACGTACGAAGCGGGCGGAGAAGAGAAAAAAGTCGAAGCTGATTATGTATTGGTAACAGTTGGCCGTCGTCCAAACACGGATGAAATGGGTCTTGAAGAAATCGGCCTTAAAATGGGCGAACGCGGCTTGATCGAAGTTGACAAGCAAGTTCGTACAAACATCGAAAACATTTTTGCAATTGGAGACGTAGTTTCAGGACCTCAACTTGCACACAAAGCTTCTTATGAAGGTAAAGTGGCAGCTGAAGTTATCGCTGGGCAAACTTCTGTAGTGGATTATTTAGCAATCCCTGCTGTATGTTTCACAGATCCTGAACTTGCAACAGTTGGTTTAAATGAAGAACAAGCTAAAAAAGAAGGCTTTGAAGTAACGGCTGGGAAATTCCCATTCGGTGCTAACGGTCGTGCTTTGGCATTGAACGCAACAGACGGTTTCGTGAAGCTTGTTTCACGTAAATCTGATGGCTTGTTGTTAGGTGCTCAAATTGTCGGACAGGGCGCTTCTGATATGATTGCTGAACTTGGTTTGGCAATTGAAGCCGGTATGACGGTAGAAGACATTGCTATGACTATTCATGCACATCCAACATTGGGCGAAATCTCAATGGAAGCTGCTGAAGTAGTAATGGGTCACCCAATTCATATCATTACGAAATAAGGTAATACTAGAGTCGTACAGGGCAACCTGTACGGCTTTTTTTGTCGTTTATGGAAAGATAGTGGGAAAACATGCTAAAATTACAATTGAAAGGGTCACGGTGATACATCATGAAATACACAAAATTAATGAGTATGAGTTTATTAGTATTAATGTTGGCAGCATGTGGTGACGTAGAAACGAAGACACCTACCTCAGCGCCGACACAACAGGAAGTCGATGAAGAAGTTGATGATGATAAAGGTACTGAAGAAGTTAATGAAGCAAATGAAGCAGAAGTTTCTGAGGAAGAAACTGCACCAGCAAAACCGCTCTATACATTGAATGAAGCCAATTGGTCGTTCAAACCAATTGCTAATGCGCCTTCCAWAGTTGTACTTTTGACCATTGATGACGCACCAGACAAGCGTTCACTTGAAATGGCAAAAACATTGAAATCTTTGAATGCACCTGCCATTTTCTTTGTGAATGGACACTTTTTGGATAGTGATGAAAAGAAAGCGGTATTAAAAGAAATACATAACATGGGCTTTGCTATTGGAAATCATACGCAAACGCATGCAGATTTGAAAAAACTCACTGAAGAAGAACAGCGTGCAGAAATCATGAAAGTAAGTGAAACTATCGAAGCTATTATCGGGGAGAAACCTAAGTTCTTCAGGGCCCCATTCGGATCAAACACTGATTTCAGTAAAGCTTTGGTAAAAGAACAAGGCATGCTTTTGATGAATTGGACATACGGCTACGACTGGGAATCAAAATATCAGGATGCCAATGCTTTGAAAGATATAATGGTCAACACGGAGTATTTGACGAACGGTGCGAACTTATTAATGCACGATCGAGTATGGACCGCAGAAGCCCTTGGTGGGATTGTGGAAGGTTTACGTGCAAAAGGATACGGCATGATTGATCCTGCGACAATTCAAGGTGTAACAGGTCAATAATGACCTACAATTAAGAAAAGGCTGAGCGTTCCTATTAGAGGAGTCTCAGCCTTGTTGCATTAATAGAAAGCCTTATGTTCTTTAATGACACGAATCAACTTCAATTCGTCGTCTTCAGGACCTTGAACTGGTAAGCCCGCTTCGATATTCATATGAATATAGGCGATATTATCTTCCGTAATAATTTCCCCTGGAATGAAAATAGGGATACCAGGTGGATATACCATAATAAATTCAGCGGAAATACGTCCTACAGATTCTGCAAACGGTACAACTTCAGTTGTTGCATAAAAGGCATCTCGAGGCGTCATGGCTAAACGTGGAATATCTGGCATGGTTACAAAAGCTTCCACGATTTCAGCTTCATCTTCGAGTGATTGGGACATGCGCTGAAGAGCATTGACAAGCAAGTTCACTTCTTTTTTGGAATCTGCAATCGTCACGATGCAGAGTATATTATATAAATCGGATAATTCAACTTCAATGTTTGCTTTCTCTCGCAACCATTCTTCGGCTTGATGACCTGTAATCCCTAAATTTTTGACACTTATTAATAATTTAGTAGGATCCATATCGTATGTTGCAGAAGTGCGCAAAATTTCTTCGCCCACACATCGTAGGTTTGGAATTTGATTGATTCGCTTTCGTGTATCTTTTGCCAATCGAATAGTCGTTGTTAATAAGTCATGACCATGAATAGCTAATTGGCGTCTCGCAGTATCGAGAGAAGCCAGAATCGGATACGATGTAGAAGTTGTAGTTAGCATGGACAAAATGGATTGAACACGCTTAGGCGAAACTAAACCTTCCCGAACATTCAAGACTGAGCTTTGTGTCATCGAACCGCCCAGTTTGTGAACGGAAGTAGCAGCCATATCCGCACCGGCAGCCATCGCTGAGACAGGCAAAGATTCATGGAAGTGGATGTGGACACCATGTGCTTCATCCACCAATACCGGAATATTACGACTGTGGGATATTTCTACAATGCGTGCCAAATCAGCAGCAATGCCGAAATAAGTTGGGTTGATCACAAGTACAGCTTTTGCATCTGGATGAGCACCCAAAGCTTTTTCAACCGATTCAGCAGATATTCCGTGTGAAATGCCAAGTTCTGGATCCACTTCTGGGTGGATGAATACTGGAATTGCACCTGCAAAGACAATTGCAGACATGATGGATTTGTGAACATTGCGTGGTACCAGAATTTTATCGCCAGGACCGACAACACTTAAAATCATCGTCATGATAGCACCACTGGTTCCTTGCACAGAGAAAAATGTAAAGTCGGCACCAAAAGCTTCGGAAGCTAATTCCTGAGCTTTTTTAATCGCACCTTTTGGTGAATGCAAATCATCAAGTGGAGCAATATTAATTAAGTCTATGGAAAGAATATTATCGCCTACGAATTCACGAAAAGCAGGATCAACACCATTTCCTTTTTTATGACCGGGAATGTGAAATTGAATAGGATGTCGGTTGCGATGCTTCAGCAAGGCATCAAATAAAGGGGTTTCTAACTGAGACAATGGTCGTACCACCTCAACTTTCTTAATGACAGCATCCAAGAAGTCCTGAACACCGATTGAAAATGAAAAACAAGTGAATTATAGCATTTAGAACTGCAGATGACCATAAATATTAGAGGAATTTCGACAATAAAATCGAATATAATACAATTAATTATTTAGGGGGAATTGAAAAATGAACTGGCAAACACGGATTACGGACTTATTACATATTAAATATCCAATCATTCAAGGTGGACTTGCCTACCTTGCCTATGCAGATTTGGCAGCAGCTGTTTCGAATGCTGGCGGCCTTGGTCAGATAACGGCAATGAGCCTGGAATCACCAGAGGCACTTAGAAAAGAAATACATAAAGTACGAACAATGACCGATCAGCCATTCGGTGTAAACTTTGCAATTGGTGATCAGGGACGGCCGTTTTCGCATATGCTTGAAGTTGCCATAGAGGAGAAAGTATCTGTCGTGTCAATGACTGGAGGGAATCCGACACCGATTTTTGATCAACTAAAAGGAACCGATATAAAAAAACTCGTGCTAGTTGCTGCTACAAGACAAGCACAAAAAGCAGAAGAACTCGGTGCTGATGCTGTAATGGTTGTGGGCCAGGAAGGTGGAGGGCATTTGGGCCGCGATGACGTTGGAACCATGGTGCTTGTACCGCGTGTTGTGGATGCTGTGTCCATTCCTGTCATCGCCTCAGGTGGAATAGGGGATGRCAGAGGTTTAATGGCTGCACTTGCACTAGGAGCTGAAGGAATCGAAATGGGTACTCGGTTCATTGTGACCAAAGAATGCGTACATGCCTCAGAAGTTTATAAGCAAGCGTTAGTAGATAGTTCTGAAACTGGCACGACTGTTATCAAACGCTCGATTGGCGCTCCTGCACGCGCATTGATCAATCCGTGGACGGAAAAAATTCGTGACATTGAAGCTGCGACACCTACTTACGAGGCTTTAAGAGAGTATATTAGTGGCGAAGCAAACAAACAATATATTTATAAAGGTGATACTTCACATGGGTTTGGTTGGGCTGGACAAGTAGCCGGATTGATTGATGATGTCCCATCTGTGGAACAACTAATTTCTAGAATGATTTCACAAGCGGAAGACTTCCGAGTAAAATGGAATTAAGGAAAGGGTGAAAAAAACATGAGTTTTTCATATCCATTTTCAAAAGATTGGTCGACGGAAGAAATTATTGCCGTTGTTCAATTTTTTGAAGTCATAGAATACGCATATGAACAAGGCGTAAACCGAGAAGTATTAATGGAAAAATATAGACGATTCAAAGATGTGGTTCCATCAATGGCAGAAGAGAAAACCTACTTCAGAGAATTCGAAAAAGAAAGCGGATATATTTGTTATCCAATCATCAAAAAAATGAAAGAGACAACTAAAGGCGCCATTATAAAAGGAACAGGGAAATAATCCCCTGTTCCTTTATTTACTTCTGTAGTATTTTCTTTTTTATCGTACGCAACGCCTTCGTGACCAACATCCTGCTGGCCCGAGTAGGCTTGCCTGATCGTCCGCGGAAAGGGAGCCGATTACCTCTTTTATTATAGGCTCTGTTAAACTATCCTATTGATTATTATCTATACGAGCTAGCCGCATAAGGACACTTGTAAATATGTTAAGTTATTTTTTCACCATCACATGATAAATTGGTAGTAATGCTTCGAACGTTTCTTCAGCAAATGATGCAAATTCTTCTGCTGACATTTCAATTGCCATTTCGCTAGGCAGATGGCGGCCGACTAAAAACTCAGCTTTTTTGACATCATGTAACCTCGTCAACAGTGCGGGCAATTGTTCTTTATGAGCACCTTTGAGTTGAATTGCTTCTGGCGACATGTGGTCTCCGGAAATGATAAAGTCCTGAGGTAGTTTTTTAAATAAACTTTTCTTTTTCAATAATCTCTCTGCTATTTGTACTTTATCGGGTGCTTCATAAATGACAGCCAAGATAATGAATACATGCGTCCCCCATAAACCGATTTGAAAATGGGGAAGAGCTTTATAACCGCGTTTATATGGTGCGAATGCCACCCATGAATCCTTGGGCGGATTAACGGAGCGTCTGGCGTGCTTAGCGACATGTGGATAGAATTCATCGCCCGTTTTACTTGAAAAGTATGATGCATATGTATGACCGAATGCTTCGAACTTTGGTCGGACTTTTTCAATCAAAGATTGCATACGATGTTCTAATCCTTCTATCTGAAAAACCTCAAAATCTTCACTTTCCCACTTATATTTCATCTTTTTTTCCACCTTTCGTACTTCGTATGTTTAGTTTAATCAAAAAATGGGAAAAAATCTTGTAAGTAAGCTTTATGAAGTTGACAAAACCAACATTGTGCCATATTGTATAAAAAACATTCTGAATATTTAGACAAAAGAAAAGGGGTGTAAGACATGAAACAAGTTGTCCACATCATTCGTAAAGAGGATGTTGAGAAAAAAATGATTTTGGGATTAAAATTAGAGCTTGACTATGAACTTGCCTCTTTGTACGATGCGATGCAAGAAAAAAATCAAGCGGAAATAGACAAGAGCAAAGTAAGGCTTGGCGATATTCATAAGCAACTGAAGGCTCTTCATGCTTTACATTAGTGAAATAACCAGTCCTTATACGTAAGCAGACCTGATCGTCTATTTCTGACATCAGGTCTTTTTTTGTTTATAATTGAAAGAGAATGATTTGGAAAGGCGGCTAATCCATTGGAACTTCAACAACTCGATCGCTATGCAAAAGCATTAATAAAAGAAGCAGGCAGAAAGATTCGCCACTCATTGACCCATGAATTGGTTATAGAATCTAAAGTGGATGCCAATGATTTGGTAACCAATATTGATAAAGAAATCGAACAATTTTTCATTCAGCATATCCGTAAAGATTACGAAGGCCACTCTATTTTAGGGGAAGAAGGTTTCGGTGATGCCCTTCAATCATTGGAAGGCTACGTATGGATGTTGGATCCTATAGACGGAACGATGAATTTTATTCATCAACAACGGAATTTTGCCATATCATTAGGGATTTATAAAGATGGCATCGGACTTTTCGGTTACATTTATGATGTCATGCATGACGAATTATACAGTGCACAAAAAGGGCATGGAGCTTATTTAAATGATGAACCAATTCCAATGTTGGAAGCCACTACGATTTCCAAAGCAATTATTGGAATGAATGCGAGTTGGGTAGTACCGAATCGTCATGTTGACAATGAAGGTCTTATACGATTGGTCAAAGATGTACGCGGAATCCGTTCATATGGGTCTGCAGCGCTGGAACTTGCGTATGTTTCCACGGGACGTATTGATGCTTACATGTCCATGAGACTTTCACCGTGGGATGTTGCGGGAGGAGTTGTCATTGCTGAAGAAGTTGGCGCGATTGCCACTAATTTAAAAGGACAACCGTTAAAGTTTTTAGGACAAGATACATTTATTGTTGCACGACAAAGTTTGCACGATTCATTAATTGAGAATTATATTACGCTTATATAAAGGTTATTTAATAAAATGCATTTAGGAGCATTGCTTAAAATAGCCAAATAAAAAGGAAGGAACGGTGTAAAACCATTCCTTCCTTCCTTTAAATATTATTTGCAACGTAGTGTTTTTATAATGTTCCTTCGTCACGCATTTTCTTTTTGGTTTTAAAACCGAATCCCATAACAAAGATCAATATTGCAATACTGGCGAATATACCGATTACACTGCGTAAACCAACAGATATTCCAATTGCAAACATCGATAATAAAGCTAATAGGGAATATAGTACAAATACCCATTTAATATTTTTCACAAAGTACCCTCCACAAAAGCGATAATATTCTTACAATTCTAAATCAGACAAATAGTTACAACATGTGCTATAATAACACAGTTAAGGACTCGAAAAAAGAATATGGAGTGAAACAATGACTAATTTACGTCAAGACTTAAGAAACATTGCAATTATTGCCCACGTTGACCATGGTAAAACAACTTTAGTTGACCAATTATTAAAACAATCCGGTACTTTCCGTTCAAATGAACATGTGGACGAGCGTGCAATGGATTCAGGTGATATCGAGCGCGAACGCGGTATTACGATTCTTGCTAAAAACACAGCGATTCAATATAAAGATGTGAAAATCAACATTCTTGATACACCTGGACACGCTGACTTTGGTGGAGAAGTTGAACGTATCATGAAAATGGTAGACGGTGTTCTACTTGTTGTGGATGCTTATGAAGGTTGTATGCCACAAACTCGTTTCGTATTGAAAAAAGCTTTGGAACAAAACTTGCAACCAATCGTAGTTGTAAACAAAATTGACCGTGACTTTGCTCGTCCTGAAGAAGTAGTGGACGAAGTTCTTGAACTTTTCATTGAATTGGAAGCAAACGACGATCAATTGGAATTCCCTGTTATTTTCGCATCAGGTATGAACGGTACTGCAAGTCTTTCTTCAGTTGCTGCAGAGCAAGATGAAAACATGCAAGTACTTTATGATGCAATCATCGAACACATCCCATCTCCAGTAGATAACAAAGAAGAGCCTCTTCAATTCCAAGTATCTCTTCTTGACTACAACGATTATGTTGGCCGTATCGGTATCGGTCGTGTATTCCGTGGAACGATGGAAGTTGGACAACAAGTTTCACTAATGAAGCTTGACGGCAAAATGAAAAACTTCCGTGTTACTAAAATGTTTGGTTTCATGGGTCTGAAACGTGTGGAAATCCAAAAGGCTTCTGCTGGTGATCTGATTGCCGTTTCTGGTATGGAAGACATTAACGTTGGTGAGACGGTTTGTCCTACTGAGCATCCTGAAGCATTACCAATTTTACGTATTGATGAGCCAACTCTTCAAATGACGTTCCTAGTGAACAACAGTCCATTTGCTGGACGTGAAGGTAAATGGGTAACATCTCGTAAAATTGATGAGCGTCTTCAATCTCAACTTGAAACAGACGTATCTCTTCGCGTAGATCCAACTGACTCTCCTGATGCATGGGTTGTATCTGGTCGTGGGGAATTACATTTATCAATCCTGATTGAAAACATGCGTCGTGAAGGTTTCGAATTACAAGTTTCTAAACCAGAAGTTATCGTTCGTGTTATCGATGGTGTTCGTTGTGAGCCGGTTGAACGCGTACAAATTGATGTCCCAGAAGAGCATGTTGGTTCAATTATTGAATCAATGGGTGAACGTAAAGGCGAAATGCTTGATATGGTCAACAATGGTTCTGGTCAAGTACGCTTGATCTTTATGGTTCCTGCTCGTGGATTAATTGGTTACACAACTGAATTCATGACGTTAACTCGTGGATACGGAATCATCAACCACACATTCGATAGCTACCAACCAATGCAAAAAGGTCGCGTAGGTGGACGTAGTAAAGGTGTTCTTGTTGCAATGGCTACAGGACAAGCATCTGAGTACGGAATTCTAGGAATTGAAGACCGCGGTACAATTTTCGTTGAACCAGGTACTGATATTTATGAAGGTATGATCGTTGGAGAACATACTCGTGATAACGACTTAACTGTTAATATTACGAAAATGAAAGCTGCCAATAACATCCGTTCTGCAAACAAAGAAGCGACAACTACACGTAAAAAACCACGTATCATGACGTTGGAAGAATCACTTGAATACCTAAACGATGATGAGTACTGTGAAATCACACCTCAATCAATTCGTTTACGTAAAAAAGTTCTTGATAAAAACGAACGTGAACGTGTAACGAAAAAAGCTAAAACGGCAGAAAATAATTAATCGTATGGAAAGAGGTTGAGAAATCTTGGAAGAACAGCAATTTGTCTATGACAATATGTACCCAGTTGCGCGTTTCCTTTATGAAATCCTTCCCAACTACGATGTGGCAGGGTACGCTTTGTACCTTGTCATCTTCTTGCTATCCGCGGTAGTATACAAATTAGGATTTGCCAAAAAATTAAGAGTTGGTCAAAACATCGTGATTTACTTATTCTTGTTAATCGGATGTATCATGCTTACTTTTTTAGCTTTCTTCCTGCCAATAGTAGAAGGATTAGTTATCGCCGCAATGATATTAATTTTGTATAAAATTCGTTTGCATAATGAAAAAAAGAGAAGCGCTAGCGCAAGCTAGTGCTTCTCTTTTTTTTTTTTTTTATATAACATGGGAAGTATCCAAACATAAAACAAATGTCCGAGAGTCCAATACGCAAAAGCATGCCAATCATCCCATTCAGGGACGTCTTTAATAGCAAGTTCACTTAGCAGAAAATATAAGCCAAAGGTCGGTAAACAAAGGGAAAAACTGAGTAACCATAGTTTTGGAAGACTATCTTCTACATGCAACCGATCCGCAAGTCCAACAAAGACAAACGTGATGACAATAGAGATGAGTACATGAAACAAGAACTCAATCGTTTCAGGCAAATGTACTTCACCGATAAATGGAATGAAGTCAACATTCAGTAATAAAGTATAGACTTTTATATTCGTTACAGATTGAATGAACTTCATTAAAAGTCCCAATAATATCCCGCTAAATATGCCAATGTAAAGAGAATTGACAAAACGGGGGAAGGTGAACATTAGAAATCTTCTTCAATTCTGCGTGAGCTTTTATAAAAAACAAAGTCACCAGTTGCCAATCTAGCTTGCGTTTTTTCTTCAATACGCTCGTGGCAGGGATCACACATATACGTATGAATTGGTCGATTGCGCAATTTTTTTGCTTGTGGTGAATCATCAGGCAATTGGTTGATGGTATCACAAATGACACATTTTACACGCATCGAAACGACCTCCTAATCTACTCGTACTGCTTGAACATGCTTGATGGGATTTTCCAAGTTGGATCCATCTGCAAGAAGGACATAAACAGGGCCATCCTCATTTAAAGGTTTGCCATCCTGGCTATACTTGAAAATCAGTGAATCTGCTTGTTCTAAGGTGAAAGAATGTTCTTCACCACTCTCAGTTTCAATAATTACTGATTTTGCGTTTTTATTTACTTCAGCATTTTTTAGAAAATGTTTTAAGTAAATACCAAAAGTTCCTGTCAGGATTTTTGTCTTCTCGTATTTCTTCTCGGTTTTCAACGTTGGAGGATAGGTTGCACCT
>NZ_JBFUJC010000090.1:0-10219 GCF_056401595.1 Paenisporosarcina sp. P4_E4_2
GTATCACACGAAAGCGATCTGGATTCAGACAGATGAACATACGATTATTTCAAATGGCTCCGCAAACTATACGGAACGTACATTGGATAATTACAATCTTGAAAATAATTTACGTGTCATCGCACCTAATGACAGCGAGCTCGCAGTTGAAATGGAGGCCTATTTTGATCGCCTCTGGAACAATAAAGATGCTATGTACACGCTCGACATGGAAGAATTCCAAGATGAATTCACATGGTGGCAACGATGGATTTATTCATTCCAGGAAGCAATCAAAGTAACGACATATTGATGTGAGGAAATCCTACGATTATGCGTAGGTTTTTTCTTTTTGTTCCCAAGCGTAACACCCACAGATACATGCCAACTGACACAATTTCAAGCACGTCAGAATGTGCATATATAGCGAAATGTAGATAAGTTCGTGCGAATTCTAGATAAGTTCAGGTGAATCCGAGATAACACTTCGGAAAATGGAGATAACCCACAGGGAAATGCAGATAACGACCCGCGAAATCTATATTACCCCATAACACAATAAAAAAAGACCGCTGAACTTCAGCGATCTTTCTGTTTATTTGTTTGAATCGTCTACGTGCACGCCCGTTTGGAACCAGTCTTCCACGTTCCAAATTTTCGTAACTAAACCTTCATAGAAGTCAGGTTCATGGCTTACTAATACGATGGTGCCTTTGTATTCGCTCATCGCACGTTTCAATTCTTCTTTTGCATGAATATCCAAATGGTTCGTCGGCTCATCGAAAAGCAACCAGTTGCTTTCTTCCATCATGAGCTTACATAGGCGGACTTTCGCTTGTTCGCCACCACTCAAGCTGTTCATCGGACGAGAAATGTGTTCATTTTTCAAACCAGTACGCGCTAATGCTGCGCGCACTTGGCTTTGTTCCATACTCGGATAGGTTTTCCAAATCTCTTCAATCGGCGTTACATTGTCCGCTCTTACTTCTTGTTCAAAGTAAGAAATATTTAAGAAATCGCCACGTCTAACGCTTCCGCCGAGTGGATTCACTTTACCAAGCATCGTTTTAAGCAATGTCGATTTACCGACACCGTTCATCCCGACAAGGGCAATTTTTTCACCGCGTTCAATTGAGAAAGACAATGGCGGCAATAATGGCTTGTCATACCCAATCAATAAGTTTTCAGCTTCCACTACGTAGCGACTAGGGCTGCGGGATTCTTTGAAACCGAATTGAGGTTTCGCAGCAGTTTCCGGACGATCGATTCGCTCAATGCGGTCAAGTTGCTTCTGGCGGGACTTGGCACGGCCAGTTGTTGAATAGCGTGCTTTATTTTTTGCAATAAAGTCTTCTTGCTTTTTAATGAAGTCCTGTTGTTTTTCATAAGCGTCGATATGTTGGCGTTTATTGATTTCTGCAAGCTCAAGGAATTTTTCATAAGATGCCGTGAAGCGGGACAGCTTAGAGAATTCCAGTTGGAAAATGACATCAACGATTCCGTTCATAAATTCCGTATCATGCGAAATAAGCAGGAAGCAATGAGGATAATTCTTTAGATAATTCGTTAACCAGCCAATATGTTCTTCATCTAGATAGTTGGTAGGCTCATCCAGCAACAATACTTTTGGTTTTTCAAGAAGTAGTTTTGCCAACAATACTTTCGTTCTTTGGCCACCTGAAAGAGCGGAGACAGGACGGTCCAATCCAATCGCATCAAGACCAAGACCACGTGCGATTTCTTCTATTTTCATATCAAGCGTATAGAAGTCACCTGCATCAAGTGCATCTTGGATGTCCGCCATTTGCTCAAGTAAATCTTCCAATTCCTCAGGTGTTGCTTCACCCATTTTGCTAGTGATTTCATTCATTTCCGCTTCTTTTTTGTAAAGCGGCAAGAACGCGTCACGCAAAGTATCGCGCATCGAACGACCTTGTTCCAAACGAGTGTGCTGATCCAAATATCCGTAGTGGGTACCAGGTAACCATTCCACACGACCAGAATCATAGATGGTTTCGCCCGTAATGATGCTCATCAATGTAGATTTTCCTACACCGTTTGCACCAACCAGTCCAACATGTTCGCCTTCAATTAGGCGGAATGATACGTCTTTAAATAGTGTGCGGTCACCAAATGAGTGACCGAGATTTTCAACTGTCAATAATGCCATGATTCCATTCCTCCATAAAGAAAGCTCGCCGGCGTGTTACAGCGCCGCGAGCTTTTTGTTTAGTTCTGCGAGTTGTACTTCCATATTAGCTAAACGTTGCTCGGCTTTTTCGACCATGCCAGGGTGTCCAGTTGACTCCAGCTTCTCCATGTCGCCTTGCAWACGTATATAATCCATTTTCAGTTCGGCAATTTGTGCTTGAATTTCTTGTGAAGTCATGTAAGAGAAACTCCTCTTTTTTCACCTATTGTATCACATGAATAGCTTATCTGGTGATTTCTCGTGCTTCTTCTTGGATGATTTTTTCTAAAAATTGTTGCATGTTCGCATTGTTTAAATGCATTTTTAAGCCCAACTGTTTTTTAATTGCCCGTACGCTTCTATTAGGATGGAGAATTGTCTCCATCACGGCGTTTTGCAAATGGGATTGTTTCAATTTGCGTCCCAGACCTAAATAAATGAAACCATTTCCTTCCTTCGGGAAAGCATGCTGCGCTTCTTTTTCATCTTCTGCGATGACAATGCATGGTTTACCAATTACTGCGACGTGGTAAGGAGTGAAGCTAGCATCACAAATAACCAAATCGGATTCGCTGATCAGTTGGATTGGATCATCACATTCTACAATACGTGTTTGTTTTCGTCCCAATGCCATCAGTTTCAAATCATCGCGACTGTGTCGGTAACTCGAATGTAGGGCGACTGTAATGGCAAGTGGGATTTGTAAATGCAGCAAATGACGAAGTGTACGGTAAGACAAGTTATCTGCATCTTCATCTGCAAATGTCACAACGACGTGGGGAAGAGGCAGTGCTGATGCATGCTTTAGGCCRGAATTCGCGTATGGCTCCAATTCGTCAGGCACCACAAAACCTGTGGATCCTATCACATAATGGGAAGGAACTGGCTCACGGTCTTCGCGGTACAAAGATTGAACTACATGAGTTGCAGCTTTTCCGCCTTCTCCAAAGTCGTCAAAATGCAGGGTAATCGGAACATGCGAAGCGTACATTTTTCCTTCATCAATATCTGTATCATAGCCATCGGTAATAACCATATCAGGCTGGTGTTCAATCAATAACTTCTTCAAATCAGCGATTCTTGCATATGAGAGAGGGGCAAAGCCCTGTTGATCGAGGGTACGAAGAACCACTGTTTGTTTTTCAGGGGCTGCAAAAAGAATGCGATGAGAAGCCAGTAACTTCGCAATGTGGACACACCTCGTGACAGGATAGCCAGCCCGTCCAATCGTAAATAAAATGGTTTTTTGTTGAATTTGGTTGCTCATTTCATTCCCACCTTTCATCTTCTATTTAACGTATGGGAACTACAACCTCTGTATGAGTAAATATTAGAATTTGCAGGTGCGTATGGTAAACTCAAAACACTAGATTACAAGAATGGAGTGATGACATTGGAAAAAAGAGCTGCGATGATAGCAGGAGCTTCAGGACTTACAGGTTCACAACTCGTCAAGTTTCTTTGTGAAAACGAGACTTATGAAAAAGTCACGATTATTGTCAGGAATGCAATTTCCTTCAGCCATCCGAAGTTAGTCACGAAAGTCAAAAACCTGAATCAAGTGACCAAGGATGACTTTGTTGGGGTAGATGATTTCTTTTGCTGCTTAGGTACGACGATGAAAAAAGCGGGATCGAAAGAAGCATTTGAACAAGTGGATTTAATCGCACCCATCCAGATGGGCAAATTTGCACAATCACAAGGGGCAAAGCATATGCTGGTCATTTCGGCAATGGGGGCAAACCCTGAATCGAATGTCTATTACAACCGTGTAAAGGGAGCGATGGAAGATAAAGTTTCGATGCTTTCACTTCCGCACGTTTCCATTTTTAGACCGTCATTATTGACCGGGAATCGAGAAGAATTCCGTTTAGGGGAGCGCTTTGGAGAAATCACAATGACTCTGTTAAAACCGGCTTTTCTAGGTCCTTTGAAAAAATACCGTTCGATTGAAGCGAAGCAGGTGGCATTTGCCATGATGAAAATAGCTTTGCGGACACCTTCAAGAACTGTCGCTATTTATGATTCAGAAGCAATTGCACAAATTAAATAAAAAAAACGTCCACACGCTACTTGCGCGACTGTGAGGAAGAAACAGTGCTCCTGTACATCATGAAAGAATATGGGGAATTGGAATTTTACACCGACAAGAAAGAACTTCAATCCATTTCTGGTGATACAGCTGTGATTTTGATCCCGCCAACTAAGGAAATCGTAAAGGTGCAGTAACGGCTTGAAGCGGATTGTGCGACAGTCTCCGTCAAAAGAATGAACTTGTGTAGTTTCAGCACCCAGTGCTTAGGGCAAGGATTTTCTTTTTGATACAATGAGGATATAGGAAGTTCAAATTCCTTTTTGTACTTACATTAGAAAAGCGTTTGAAGGAGAATGGACATGAAAATTTTACTTATCGACGGGACCATTATTGGATCCAAAACAGGTGCGATTTTGGATCAAGTGAAAATATATATTGAACAATTGAATAGTGAGCTCGATCTTGAAATTATGAAGCTGGCCGATTTTGACCATCAATTTGTCGATGGTCGACCACTGGGTGAGTACAACGATGATATGCGTCGCCTCATTCGCGAGTTCGAAGAAGCGGATGGCTACGTGTTGGCAACACCGATTTTCCAAGGATCGATTCCAGGTGTTCTGAAAAATGCATTCGATATGCTGCATCCGCGAACAATGCGGTACAAACCGGTTTCAATTGTCGCCAATGGCGGAACGTTCCAGCATCACTTGGTCATCGAAAACCAATTGAAGCCCATCCTGGATTACTTCCGTTGCCTGGTGACGCCGAATTATGTGTACACGACAGGCAGTCATTTCGGTGAGGGCAATGTCATCATTGATGAAGATGTACATGATCGCTTACGTGAACTTGCTCGCGTATTTGTGCAGTACGTCGAAATGGGCAAACACTTATCAAAAGAAACAATTGACCAATCTTAAAAGACAGTTGCACCACTTTGCGAAATCCATGCGAAGTGGTTTTTTTTGTTGGGAATTAGTGGGTGAAAGGGAATGAGGTCTTTGCGAATGGGAATAAACCTATCGTGAAGAGGAATAAATCAAAATGTGAGGGATACCCCCCGAACTAAACAGCCACCACCGTTTTCCGTTATAATAGATGAATGTAAGAAAGGGGCGGACACATTGTCAAAATCAGTAGTACTTGCAGAAAAACCATCCGTAGCACGCGATATCGCCCGCGTCCTCGGTTGTCATAAAAAAGGGAACGGCTTTTTAGAAGGAACACAATACATTGTTACTTGGGCACTTGGCCATTTGGTCACGCATGCTGACCCTGAACAATACGATAACAGCTATAAAGAATGGAAACTAGAGGATTTGCCGATCTTGCCTCAGCCATTCAAGCTGGTGCCGATTAAACAAACGATGAAGCAATTTAATGCTGTTAAAGCACAACTGAACCGACCTGACGTTAAAGAAGTCATTATTGCGACTGACGCGGGACGTGAAGGGGAACTGGTTGCGCGTTGGATTTTAGAAAAAGCGAAAAGCCGTAAACCGGTGAAGCGCTTGTGGATTTCTTCGGTAACGGATCAAGCGATTCAAAAAGGATTCCGTGAACTGAAAGACGGCCGAGCCTATGAACATTTGTATGAAGCAGCAGTTGCACGAGCGGAAGCCGACTGGGTGGTTGGTATTAACGCAACCCGTGCACTAACAGTGAAATACAATGCGCAATTATCGACGGGACGAGTCCAAACCCCAACTCTCGCAATGATTGCAGCACGCGAAAAACAAATTCGCGACTTTAAATCTAAAACATATTACGGTTTGCAAGCATTAACGAAAGAGGCAAACTATACATGGTCWTTTGGTCCGAATAATCAGTCGAGCAATTTCAATAAGGAACAGGTCGAGCAAGTTCTGAAGAAATTGGACAAGAGCAAGGAAGGAAAGATCAAGTCCATTCAAACAACACCTAAAAAGCAACCTGCACCACCATTGTTTGACTTGACCGAACTGCAAAAAGAAGGCCATCGTCTGTTTGGATGGTCAGCGAAAGAAACGCTGTCTACGTTGCAAGGGTTATACGAACGCCATAAAATCGTGACGTATCCACGGACGGATTCGAAACATTTATCAAGCGACATGAAGTCGACCTTGAAAGAACGTATTAAAGCAGTCGATTTGCAACCTTACAGAGCTGCGACGAACAGTATTTTGCGTTCAGCGAATATCCAACCGCAAAAAGGAGTAATTGACGATGCAAGAGTGAGCGATCACCACGCGATTATTCCGACCGAGGAATCGCCGGTCATGCAAAATCTATCAGACAAAGAACGAAAATTATATGATTTAATCGTTAAGCGATTTTTAGCCGTTTTCCTGCCTCCTTATGCATATGATCAAACAGTCATTACACTGGAAGTCCTTGGAGAAACATTTACGGCAAAAGGAAAAACCGTCCGGGATGAAGGATGGAAACGTGTCTATCAAGACAAAGAAGACGACACAGAAAGCACGTTGCCTCCTGTACAAAAAGGAGACACGATTGAAATTCGTGCTATCTCCATGACACAAGGTGAAACGAAACCACCTGCCCGATTCAATGAAGGGACATTACTTGCTGCGATGGAGAATCCTTCGTCATTTATGGCTGGGGAGTCTAAAGACATTATCCAGACAGCAGTCGAAACGGGTGGACTTGGAACAGTGGCAACACGCGCTGATATTATTGAGAAATTATTCAATAGCTTTGTCATTGAAAAGAAAGGCAAAGATATCTACACGACTTCCAAAGGAAGACAGTTGCTTGAATTGGTCCCTGAAGATTTAAAATCCCCGTCCTTAACGGGTGAGTGGGAACAGCGATTGACGAAAATTGCAAAGGGTACGATGAAAAAGGAACAATTCATGAAAGACATGGTAACCTTTTCAAAAACGGTCGTGACGCAAATCAAACAAAGCGATCAAAAGTTCAAACATGACAATGTCACGGGTAAGACCTGTCCGACTTGTGGAAAGAATTTGCTTGAAGTAAACGGCAAACGTGGCAAAATGCTTGTATGCCAAGATCGTGAATGTGGCTACAAAAAACAAGTGGCGATGCAAACTAATGCCCGTTGCCCAGTGTGTCATAAACGCATGGAAATGCGAGGAGAAGGCGATGGCAAACTGTTTGTTTGTAAATGTGGGCATCGTGAAAAATTATCAGCTTTCGAGAAGCGCCGCGAATCTTCTGGTGGAGCAAAAGCGAATAAGAAAGACGTTCAGAAATTCCTGAAACAACAGGATGAACCTCAAAATACAGCAATGGCTGAAGCACTGAAGAAGTTATTGAATCAGGAATAAAGATTTTTGTAAAAGCGAGGAAATGTCTATGGCCAAGTCTTCCAAACCAACAAAAACGAATGCAGTCCGCTTACTGGATCAACAAAAAATCAGCTATGACTTATTTGAGTATGAAGTATCCGACGGGCAAATCGATGGTGTATCTGTTGCGCATAAAATTGCACAGCCAGTTGAAAAAGTATTTAAGACACTGGTTGCTACTGCAGGTCCAGGGAAAGTATCCGTTTTCCTGGTGCCAGTAGCCCAGGAACTGAATTTAAAAGCAGCCGCTAAAGCTGCCGGAGAAAAGAAAGTTGAAATGCTTCCGGTAAAAGATCTGCTAGGGTTGACTGGCTATATACGCGGAGGCTGTTCACCGCTTGGAATGAAAAAGCTATTTCCCACGTTCATTGATGAAACTGCGAAAGAACTTGATACGATGATTGTCAGTGCCGGCAAAGTCGGAATGCAGATTCATTTGCATCCAACTGATTTAGCATCCTGCACCAAAGGGGTATTTGCTTCTTTGACCAAATAGGAATAAATTTATATAACACTTAAAACATAATGCTGATATACTTTTCAGTATTGATTCGAATCCATTCATGCGAAGCATGAGTGGATTTTTTACGGAAAGAAGGCACTTTTAGATGACAAACACAATTTACATACGATGGAGTTTTTTTCTAGTCGGGTTAGTAGTGCWGTCTCTGGGCATTGCAATGACCATTAGAGGGGAAATACTTGGTATAGCACCATGGGATGTTATGCATGTAGGACTTTTCATTAACTTTGGTTTATCGATTGGCATTTGGTCTATTGTAACCGGTTTAGTGATCGTACTTGCCACTTCCCTCTATTCCAAGCGCTGGCCACCAATAGGCACATGGCTCAATATGATATTAATCGGAGTCTTTATCGATATGTTTCTTTGGTTATTACCGATTGTAGTCAATCCAATTGCCGAAATCGGATTATTCATTGCGGGTGTAGCAATCATGGGGTTCGGGGTTGGGATGTATATTGCGCCAAATATGGGGGCTGGGCCTCGCGATTCACTCATGTTGATTCTTATTGAGAAGACGGGGTGGACAGTTAAACGTGTCCGTACGTTACTTGAGTTGATTGTTGCTGTCATTGGCTGGCTTCTCGGAGGACCTGTAGGGGTGGGGACTGTAATCATTGCGTTGACACTCGGTTATATCGTGCATTTTACATTGCCACTATCACAAAAATGGATTGAAAAATTAACGACAGTTTCTAAATAATTAAGCAAAGCGGTCACTCTTAGTGGCTGCTTTTTTTCATGTTTTGTCATCCCATTTCATATAGTAGATGCAGTCAACACAATGAAAGGGATGAGTCGATGAACGGAACAATCACGCATCAGTTTGGACGTGCTTTTACAGGACAAGGTGAAAAAAATATTTATGCCGATTTGATCAACGAAGCACGGAAAGTATATTTTATTAAATCCCCCCCGACATTCAAACTGTCGGAATTATTCAGACAAGTTGGCTATCATTATGTAAAAAGAGGCTACGATATTGAGTGGTTTTACGATCCTTTGCATGCAGATACACTTGAAGCCACTTTTGTAAGAGGCAATCGAATCTTATTTATACAGGCCGCACATCCAGTTTCTTTTGAACCTAAATATTATGGCAGTACCCATCACGTTATTTCATTCTATGAGGCTTATGACGAAAACAAGTTGCGTGAACACGGTGGCTTTTTACGGGAAAAGACGTTGCACAGTGAGCAGTGGCTGGCAAAAACATTGCAAACATTAACAAATGCGAAAAAGATTCACGACGAATGGGAAATTCCATATGTAAAAGGGATGGACTGGAGTGGCTTTGATGAGCAAGCGAACACACTGTTCGATGAAACCTTCACCACGCTTAAATTCAATAAAACCCCTCATCGTACTCATCGATTGATGGGGACGTTAACTCCTGAAGGCGCAAAAGATCATTTCGCTTCCTTAACAAAAGGAGTCAAAAGACGCATATTCATCAAAGGATATCCAGGTGGCGGAAAATCGACATTGATGAAGAGCTTTGCCGAGAAAGCAGAGAGCTTAGGGCTTGATACACAGTGGGGCTGGTGTGGACTCGATTGCAACAGCATTGATTATGTGTGGTTACCTGAGCTGCAAACTATCCTGTTCGATAGCACCGCTCCGCATGAATATGAGCCTGAACGGTCTGGAGACGAAATTTACGACGTTAAAAAATTCCGCGAATTGAATGAAGAAGATCAGAAATTAGTAGATGGAATTGTTGCTCGATACAAAGAAGAAATTTTGCATGCAACTGAATATCTACAAGTATATTGCACGGATGACGAAACAATAAAAGAGACATTGGATTCGTGTGTAAATAATTTTAAATGGCAGGAAATTGAGGATGTTCTCTACCAAAAGCTAGATAATTCTTCTATATATAAATAATTTTTTAATGAACGCGGGCTCAAACTGAGCTCGTTTTTTTGTGTCTGTGGTTCATAAAGTTAACTTGGTCATGAGAATTGTTTGATTGATAAATAGCTGATTTTGAGCGATAAATCTCCAGTTTGATTGATAAATCCATCAATTTGAACGTTAAATTTTTCACAAGCCAATATAAATTCCGTATGTCGTAACAGAATGGCGCTTTGCACTTTTCTAATGCGCTTATGTTAAAATGTAATAGATTATAATACACCAGCGATTTGCCAATGATAGTGGTGTGGCAC
>NZ_JBFUJC010000091.1:0-10043 GCF_056401595.1 Paenisporosarcina sp. P4_E4_2
CATCAATAGGATTTAATTTTGGCTATATCATAGTATTCTTAGGTGGAATAATTTTGTTGTACTCAACAATTTCTTACATTAAATCCCGAAAGAATACATCACTAGAAAAGGAATTAGCAAAGGAATATGACGAAAGAGATGCTTTAATTGATGGAAAAGTTGCTCGCTTTTCCTTGTATATTCTGATATCCGAAATTTTTATTCTTATGTTTTTAACTAATTTTGTGGTAATCCCAACAAATACTGCATTATTTGTTGTCTTAATTTCTTTAATAATTATTGAAAAGGGGTCTAGAAAGTATTACAATCATTTTCTTTAATYAGGAGGATTTATGGAAAATAGAGTAAAAGAATTGCGATTAGAATATGGAATAACGCAACAAGAATTATCTGATAAAGTAAGTGTATCTTCTAGAACAATCATCTCCTTAGAAAAACAAAAGTATAATCCATCTGTGCTACTTGCGTATAAAATAGCTTCAGTTTTTAATTTATCAATTGAAGAAACTTTTATTTTCGATGAGGATGACAAATAATCCATTTCATTAAGATACACATATTAAACAAACAACGGAGGAATGAAAATGATTTTTATATTATTTATTTTTGGGATAGTTTTAACGGTTTGGGGTCTTTATCGTATGAAAACAGACGATGGTTTATTTGGAAAAAATCGAAAAAATAAAAACTTATTCAATTTTATACTAATGGGAGAAGCCTCGGGTATAGGACAATTTTTAAGTGGAATTTTGTGTATTGTTATAGGTATTATCGCATTTTTTGTGAAGTAGTAATAAATGAGAATTTCTATTTTCACTGAAATATTGTGAAAAATTACACTTAAACTAACGGGTGCTTTACTTCAAGAAGGAGTAAAGCACTTTTTCTTATTGAACTAAAACGGGGCAGGTTCGTCCAATAAGTATATATATTAAGGATTGAAATATGAGGAAGTGAAATTCTGTGAATATTAATTGGTTAATTGAAGATATAGTTTTTGAAACAATGCTTGAAGCTGATGTATGGGCAGATTCATTGGTGAATGAAATTTATGGTAGAAACTTTAATGGTTATATTACAACGGATTATAAAATTGCTTTGAAATGGTGAATTTTTTAAAAGCAAATTAATCTAACTGAAGTCTTATACTGGTGCTTTACTTCAATAAGAAGGTTTGAGTAAAAATTTTAGAAGAAGATAAAATAAATTGAGTAATCAAGTGAAGGTCTAGTTACTATAAAGTACAGGGGTGCGGATATTGAAGAAGATAGAAGAATTGCAGAGATCGTTAATGACGGATGGAAATAAGAAAATAGATAAGATTCAAGCACAAACGGTACATATTATATTTGGTGAATCATCAGCTGGGAGCTTACGTGCTGCGTTTCGAAATACACCTTATGAAAAGACAGAGGAAATCATTGTATTACCAGATATTTTATCTGTTGGTCCAGTGAAAAATATACATACAAAAGAAGGAATGCAGGCACGTTTTCATTGGTTTAAAGAGCGTTACCGGGATGAGGGCAATGAGCGTGATGTTACTATGCTAAGAATGATTGATTCAGTGGATAGAATCAAAGCCATTCCACAAGTTCAGGATATTGTTATTTGGACTTGTAATAATGCACATGAACAAGCAGGCTTACGGATAGTCCTTGCACTGCTAAAAGGAAAGTTGAACACAATCTTTGTAATAAATACTTATACGGCTTTTCATAAATTGTATGATTTGCATCCATATGAAGAAGATTACCCGAAAGCAACTGGCGAACTTCCGAGTGAGAAATTATCCTTTATTTATGAACAATATAAGCAACATCCCCTAAAAGACATTGGACGAACAAGTTTATGCGAAGAAGGCAAGAACCTTCTTAATAATGACCAATCTTTACTTCGCACATGGGCAGACCACCAATTATGGCATTATAATGTGCTAACCAGAGATGATGACTTAATCATTACTTGTGCAAAAAGACTAAATGAAGAACTTGAGTACTCTGGTTTTATAAAGGCTGCACGTGTTATTGGCGAAGTTTTAGGGCAGATGGAGCAATATACAGGGGACGAATGGCTCGAATACCGCTTGCGTTGTTTAATCGAACTAGAAACTTTTGAATATGAAGGAAATTTGAAAGCAATGCGGTATTACGGAGTAAAGTTAAAAGAGGAATTTTCAGCATAATGTTTATAAAGAAACCTGAACAATAGGAGGATTACTGGAAATGTGGTTATGTCCTTCCTATCTTCAACTCCCATGAAAATTAAAATTACCGACAGCCAAAAAAAGACAACGAAAGTAGACGCAGCTCATTTGATTTTTTAAAAAGTGCAGCGCTTAAACTTGGATGTGCATTAGGATGCATTTGGTTTAGAGAGTTAAAAGGGAAGGTGTAGAAATGACTGATTGTTGTGCTTCAAAAGAACGAATTACTGAAAGTAATGATACTGAGTTTTGTCCATCTTGTAATACCAAAGGGAAAAAGCTGAAAATTATTACGTTGAAATCAATGCTTAAACCCTCAGTTTTAGATTCTTTGAATCCGAGTTTGACTCATTACTTTTGTTCAACGAAAGATTGTGATGTTGTCTATTTTGATACAGAGAAAAAATTGTACCTTAAGTCAGATGTAAAGGTATCTGTGCATCAAAAAGATGATTCTCCCACAGTACCAGTTTGCTATTGCTTTAGTTGGACAAAAGAGAAAATTAAGAAATATGAAGAACAAGAACTTTCTCCTAAACCTTTAGAACACATCCGAGTAAATGTAAAAGCAGACAGATGCGGGTGTGAGGTAAATAATCCTCAAGGAAGTTGCTGTATGGGGAATGTTACGAAATATATAAAAAGTCTTTAACTAGAGCAATATATTTTTTTACTATCGGGTGCTTTACTTCAAGTAGGAGTAAAGCATTTTTTGCATTTTTTCTTATTAAACTAATGGGCAGTTTAGTTGAAGAAAATGAGCAGAAAAACTGAATGGAAAAAGGGAAATAAGAGTGAAAATGTTGAGATATTAAAAAAAGCCAACAGATACTGTTGGCTTTTTGTCTGTCAATTTATGGTTGTATATCGCTACCGAAGTTATTGCTAAATGCTGTAATCTTTAAAACTAAAGATTTTCTGGTTGTAAAAAGAATAATAAACGATAAAAATATAGAGCCTACTACATATACTACTTCAATGCTAAAACGTTGTCCTAAGTTTCTTCATCAACTAATAATACAAGTTAAGTTAAAGAAGGACTATCCCCCTTTAATAGAGAATTGAAAAAGGAGAAAAACTAAATAGAAAAAGATGCCGTCATGGCTTAAGGAGCATTTAATTTGAACACACAAACTCATGCAACTTCACATGGAATGGCACATGAAAACATTTCTATATATACAAAATTGAGTGGACCTAATCCTAATCAAATTGTGTTAATAGATTGGGATGGAGACGCTTAGGGGATGGGAATCATGCTGGAAGGAAAGATAATCAAATTCTATCGCGAACAACAAGAAATGAAGCAAAAGGACCTAGGGGAAGGAATTTCCTCCAGTACTCATATCAGTAAAATAGAACGGGGGCTTACAGAAGTATCGGATGAAACTATTCTATTATTATCTCAAAGACTAGGAATTGATATGGAAAGGGAAGTGTTAAATTACAGGAGGGTGGAATCCTTATTAAAGGAGTGGCATGATGCCATTGTGAAGGAACTGCAGACAAAGGCGGATAGTATAAAAAGGCAGCTTGATGGAATTAACCTTTTATATATTCAGGATTTTTATCGATCCTACACCCTTGTGCTCACCAGATACTACTTGTCTATTAGCGAGTTTACATCAGCGCAGGCTCTAATAGAGGAGATGGATGTTTGGACAGGCTTATCTAATTATGAGGAAAATATGTTGTTGCACATAAAGGGGATTTTCCATCTGACCGTGAAGTATGACTATGTCAGTGCCATCTCTTTTCTAGGTCAAATCAGTCTGGAGCAATACTCCAATCAGGAATATTATTACGACTTAGCTGTTGCTTATAGTTCGCTCAATTCTCGCGTCCTAGCTTTTTTCAATGCGAATAAGGCACTGGCCTTCTTCACCAAAATTCGCAGCTTCTCCCGTATTATTAAAGCTGAAATGCTGATGCTCATCCAGCTCGAGCAATCGAATGATTACCGTTTTCTAAGCAGTGAATATCATAGATTGATAGATATGACAGGGGATTATGGGCTCGATCATCAAAAAGCGATGCTGCATCATAACCTAGGCTATCTGAATTTGCGGCACGGCTATTTCAAGCAGGCTGCTGAATATTACAAAAAGTCGATGGATGCACGCAATTCCTCCAATCCCAAGTATGTCGCCTCGCTGGAGGGGTACATAAACGCTTTGACGAAAGAAGGGAAGACGCCAAAGGAAAAGCTTCTAAAGCTTGTAGAAGAGGGACTTGTGTTATGCAGGAATTTATCGGCCCCCACCTTTCATCATCTCTTTACGATGCATTATCACTCCATTCTAGGTGAGGATGACCAGTATTATCACTATCTGGAGAACAAGGCATTTCCCCACTTTGACAAAATGGGCTATGTAATGGCGAAAGAGTTTTATGCGGTAAAATTATTTGACTACTACATGTCCAACAATGATATGGTCAATGCTAATCGTTATGCTGGAGCAATTGTGGAGAAGTTCAGAATAAATAATCAGTTTGTTTGATGGAGAGGTTACGTTTTTGTGGCTGAAGCTTTAAGTTTTGGTCAGAAAATGGGCTTGTAAAGAGGAAAAAACGCTCTGTTTTTATGTTTTTTGCATCGTTCGGGGGTGAAAAGAATGTTTGTGCTTCCTTCTGAGCTAGGATGGAGTGCTCAAAATATCTTATTCTAACAACCCTAATCATTTATCTTTTTCACATCGGGTCACACCTAACTAACCAAAAGAAAAGATGCCTGCTTTCTCTATATAAAGCAGGCATCTTCCACTAAAATTATCTTAATCCGTAAGCCTTGATGATCTCTTGGGTAATTTTGTTTCCTTCATCATCCCAAGCGCTTGCTCTGAGTGAAACGGATTTTGCGTTTATCGGATTTTGGATGGTTGCGGCATAAGCCTCGCCATCTTTTGTAAGCTTCACTTTTTTCCACGATTCGCCTTCATTGAATGAAACTTCCAAATTGGCATCCTTCACGTTTCCGTATCCTACTGCACCTTCTACTTTACCGACAGACAGCTCAAGGTTAGTAGGACGGTTTGCCAATGCATCCCCATTTACATCGGTGTCCACCTTGTAATCCAGAGTTAGGAATGGAAGATCGTATCTCCAATCCTCTGATGCTTCCGTCCAGAAGGTCCATTCAGTATGAGTGCGGACCGACGTATTCCAGCGATCTGCGTCACGTTTTGCGTCCGTAACAAAGCGGAATTGCGTACGTTCTTTTGGTGCGACATCTGTTGCATAGAGCGCTTGGCTTTTACCTTCCTTCACTAATGTATCACCCTTGTACAATTTAGATGTCTGATTTTTTACAGATATATTATAATCGTTAATACCGCCTGTGTTTCCTGTTCCTGCATCGGCCCAAGCAGGAACATTGATCATTAGATGATTGCCTTGGCGCTCAGGAGCCCAGTAACCTTCACCCAAGCTTGGACGGACAACTGGAGAGAACCAGTTCTCTGTTAATTTTTGTCCTTTTGTGTAAGTGGCCAATGGCTGACGGATCTGCCATTTCGAATCTAAGACAGTTGCCTCGTGATACCAGCCTGTGTCCTCTATTGCCGAAACATACTCAGTTCGGGCTCTTGGTAATGATATCTTTTGCAGGAAACCTACAGCTCCAAATGTATGCGGTCGCAAGTCGTATCGGAATTCTCCACCTGCTGTTTCAATGTGGGAATTATAGCGACTGTCGATTGTCGCTAGGTCTTTATTCTTCGGTGCATAGGTTAAATCCTTTGGTATAGAACCTTTATGGACATCCATAAGATCATATACATATGGAGAATCGATTGTTCCTTCTACTTGCAGTTTTACATCTCCTGAACGTACAGCTTTTACAAGCTTGTCGCCTTCTTTTTTGCTGATACCAGCAACGGCAATCGGGTTGACTGTGTACTCTGGAGTACCAGCAAATTTACTAARTTCTTTATCTTCATTGTTGACGATGATCAGTAGCTTTGCCCCGGCAGCAGCAGCAGCAGTAGCTTGTTGAGAAGGGGTTACTTCATCATTTCGATCGACCACAACAGCTTTACCTTTTGCTTTTAGGCGGTCGAAGTCAGCTGAACTTCCTTTTCCGGCATAGACAGTGGATAAGTTATACTTTCCATCCAATAATGCACTTCCGGCAAATGGAATATCATCCAGTTCCTTTCCATTAAAGTTAATGGTCAGAAGTGGTTTTGTTAGGCGCCAGCGAGTAAGCTGCTCAAAATATCCTTTTTTGACTTCTTTTGTTGGAACAGCGTACATCTTATCAATCCAAACCGGCATCAAATAGAGACTAGTCAGGGGCATATCACCAATTGTTCGGTGATATTCCATACGTTGGTAATTTGCCTCTGTTTTCTTCGGTACCTCTACAGATATTTCTTTTGCTTTTCTTGCATCGAGCTCCACTGTTTTTGGTCCATTCAGTTCCACTTCCGGGTCACCTACAAGGGCTACACCAGCGTGGTCTGTGTTCACGTCCACATCCATTAGGGACATGGCCGAATAGGTGCCTGGCGGCAGGCGAAGTTCTGATGAACCATTGACAGCATAAACAAACGGCTCCATTTTCTCGCTGGATATTGCCACATATGCAAGTCCAGCAGAGCCGTCACGGTCAGTTGCATTTAGAGTAAGAGTATAACGTTCCTCTTCCTTGACCATCGCCATAGTTGTGTGTACAACGGCTTTTCCGTTTGCTTTTGCTGTTAAAAATCCTTGATAACGGGAGCCTGTTTCACCAAGGGTGGAATCAAGTGTTACGTTCACGTCCGCTGTGCCATTGGCTGGAACAGTGATGGTATTTTCAGAAAGGTTTAACATACCAGATGGAGCTTCTTCACCCTTTGCATTTGTAAATGTCGCTTCCAACTCTACTGTGATGTCCTCGGCACTATCATTTGTATAGGTAACGACTTTTTCAACAGGGGCTGCTTGATCATGAGGCCATTTAAAGAAGCCGAATGATACGGAGCTAGTTGCTCTCAGCTGTGTTTCCAAGACTGCAGCTATATCAACTCGTCCTGTTCCCACCTGGTAAGGCTGGTAACCTTCAAGCTTCGTTGTTGTGTTCATCAATGCTTCTTTTAAAGCTTTTCCGTCCCATTCTGGATGTTTTTCGGCAAGGATAGCTGCTGCACCTGCGACATGTGGTGAAGCCATGGATGTACCATCTTTTCTAGAGTAATATCCACTGCCAGATGTAAATTGGGAACGGGCTGCAACAATACCTACACCAGGGGCAGATAAGTCAGGTTTTAGACCCATATCGCCATAGCGAGGCCCCATTGAAGAGAACCATGCAAGCCGATCCGATTTGTCCACAGCCCCGATAGTTAAAGCGGATTCTGCAGCACCAGGAGAGCCGATAGAGCCTTCTGCTCCATTATTACCGGCAGCGATAACAAATAGTGTTCCATTCTCTTCACTAAGTCTATTTACAGCTTGAGACATAGGGTCTGTGCCATCACCTGGCTCGCTKGTTCCAAGACTCATATTGACAATCTTTGCATTTTCAGATGCCCATTCCATTCCATCAATAATCCAAGAATCTTGTCCAAATCCTTGATCACTCAATACTTTCCCTACCAGTAAGCGTGCATCAGGAGCAACGCCTTTGGATTTCCCATCAGCTGCACCTGTTCCAAGCACAGTGGAGGCAACGTGTGTTCCGTGACCATTTCCGTCATTCACTTCTTCGCCAGGTACAAAGCTCACCGCTTCGTCCAATTGATCGACAAGGTCCGGGTGGCCAGGGTCAATTCCGGAGTCAAGCACGGCAACCTTGACGCCTTCACCTGTAAAGCCTGCTTCCCATGCTGTGTGTGCTCCAATTTGAGGGACACTTTGATGAAGGGCTGCTTCTACACGGCCATCCAGCCAAATTTTTTCTACTCCATATTTAAAGAGTGATGATTTTTCAGGTTCTTTATTGTCCCTTTGAACTGTGACATCTTCCCAGAATGTATCCGCTTTCATTTTGTCGGTAGTAAGTGCGGCACCATTAATACTTTCCAAATCCCGAACCTTCTTCGCTCCTTTTGGAGCAATGTTTTTGGAGAAAGATTTAGCCTTTGTCTCTTCGTATTCGACGATAACCGGCAATCCTGCCTGATTCTTGTCATCATACCCATATTCAATCAATTTCGTAATATTAAATAAGTCCTTATCCAGTTTTCCTGCTGCCAGGTAAGGCATGGTAGAGTTCGGGAATACGAAAGTATCCTCACCAAAGGTCAGGACCCTGACTCCATCCCCATCCTTATTAGCTGGCTCTACATTGATGATATATTTCCCGTTTTTAAGGGTAGAAACTTTTACGACATCACCAGTAATGAGCGTAATTACGTGATCACCGGTCCCATTATTACTCATTGCAACAGTTGATTTATCCAATACCGTCCCATTCCTAGATGCTCCAAGTGCGTTCACTTGAAAAATGGAGCCTGATAGCATAGAAGCGGCAATCGATCCAACTAGAAGCGTCTTCATGGTTAGCTTTTTCATTTACATTCTCCTATTCCATAAGGTAATTAGCGGATAATTCTAAGCTGAGAAAAATCATGGTGAGGTAAAAATAAGAAGTTATTCAGTCCCAAAAAGATTACTGAAAGAAGTAGACTGCTAGAATCAAAGCTTGTCTTCACCTCCTTAAAGGTTTGGTTCTATTTCTGAGGAAGCTCCTAATGGTAGTAAGTTCTCTAGATGAGGTAAATAAATAGGAAGGATTAGTTGAATTGTATAGTCATACAATATTATTGACAAATGGGGTTTTGAGAGGGACCTAAGAACTATATTAGAAGAAGGAAATCTGCAAATATTAGCTGAAATAACCGAAGGGATAAACCGAAATGTCTAAAAAAGGGGAAAAGAATTGGGGTTTTAATTAGTATAATCTAAGGTAATGAATTACATAAACGAATAAACTAAATTATCCATATTCAACTAACGGGTGCTTTAGTTGAATAGCATAATTCAAGTCAACAGTGATCTGTTGGCTTTTTCTGATGCATTCCGGACCATAATTCGCAGCATAATCTAGCGCTTTTTTATTGTCTGTGATAGCTTGTTAAACGGTGATACAATTGAATTATAAACACTAATTAATTGGTTTATAGGAGGTAATATTACAGATGGAAAACTTAAAACTTCATGTTGGATATGATAAAAAGGAAGCATTATATGTTAGAGAAAGTCTAATCAATTACAATAAGAAACAAGTTGCTTATACTGAAGAAGAAAAAATAAATATTATTATTAAAGATGACAATCACAACATATTAGGTGGAATATTAGGGAATATAGATTGGAAATGCTTTCACATTGAGATTCTTTGGATTGATGACGTGTTACGCGGAAAAGGTCAAGGAAAAGAGTTAATGAAGGAAGCAGAGAAAGTAGCTATAGAAAAAGGGTGTAATTTAATTAGATTGGAGACTTATAGTTTTCAAGCCCCTGATTTTTATAAAAAACTTGGTTATGAAGTTTTAGGTAAACTTGAAAACTATCCAGAAGGTTTTGACCATTATTATTTATTTAAAAGATTGAACAGTCTTTGATCTGAAAGTTAAATTCAACTTTCTTTTTAGGACCATGATGCGCATGAACTAACGGATGCTTTAGTAAATAAAGACAGTCAAAAAAATGCGCTTAGAGATACATTTCCAAGCGCATTTTTCTATACAACATCAACCAATATGAATGTCCATCGGTCCTCTTCAAGTTCTTCATCTTCGTAAGGGATAATCCCTTTTTCCATGGCAAGATGTTGATCCAACACTTCTTCCACTCCCCATTGTGTGCTGTGCCAAAAACTACCGAATTCGTCGATGTCACGGTATAGCAT
>NZ_JBFUJC010000092.1:0-9825 GCF_056401595.1 Paenisporosarcina sp. P4_E4_2
GTCTAGGAGATGCTTTAGGGACATCTGTAATGAAAGATTACATGCGACTAGGTTATTCAAAGAATTTGTTAGAGCCTAAAGTGTTTGTTTACAAGCCTGTTATTAAAGAGCTATCGCTTAACGATGAACGGGATGAATTAAGATATATTGAAGATAAAATACCTACTAATAAATTTTATGTGACCCATGCATTTAATTCAGAAAAGGATTCTCTGGAATATAACTTAGAAAATGAAGATTCGAATGAAGCGATACCAATTCAAGAATTAACAAGTACATTGGCAATTACTGATGTTTTTTCAAGTCTCACAATGAATGAAGTTGTTTCATTTTATAGTCATTTAGCCAAACTCCCGATGCTTGGACTCCATCATCCTGTGGGACAACGAATTTTATATGAGATTAATAATGTTCAAATGGCAGAAGTAAAAGATTTGCATATATTTAGGGTAAGAAATCGAAGTCAAATTGATCGTCAGATACCATTTGTAGATTCGGAAATGTTTGAAGCTCCTCATGGATATGCGACTCAAGGTAGATTTAATCATCAAGGTCATGGAGAGTTATATGTTTGCGATAATAAGAACGTTGCTATTAAAGAGGTAATATCAAAAGAGAAAGATTTAAGATACGAAATTATTGAATGGAAACTTGAAGAATCTGTTAAGCTAATTGATTTGTCTCATATAAATTCACCGCTAGCAAAGTATTGTAGTTTTCATAAGACTACACCAAATGGACAAGAATATTTAATACCCAATTTTATCGCTCAATGTGCAAAACATCAAAAAATATCTGGCATAAGGTATAATAGTGTTCATGATAATGAGGCTTTAAATTACGTTTTCTTTGATTTTGAAGAAAAATGGTTTAAAACTATACATCTTGATGTGGATCTAGAGTTGGAATTTCTTGAAGAATGTATACGTCCAAAAACATTAGCTTAGTTGTTTAAAATCTATATTTGTTAAAAAAGACAGTTAGCTTCGTATAAAGCTTACTGTCTTTTTTTATATATGAGTTTATTAAAATTGTGGGCTTCGGAGTAAAGTTGTCTTGTTTCATTAAGTGCATATTATGATACTAAAATCAATAACTGATTGTGTAAGCTTTCCTGCCGTCTCTAAATGTGCATTATAAAATTATGGAACGCATCAAAAGTGTAGTTGACTTTTTGATACTTGAAGTGCACAAGAAATGTATCTTAAAGCAGGAAAGGTAGTTATGAGACTATGAAGACATTCAGTTATGTGCGTATATCATCGAAAGATCAGAATGAAGCAAGGCATAAACAAAGCCCTGATAAATCGCTCATTTTAGTAGTTAACAACATTTCACACAAGAATGGATATAGTTTACAAAATTAATAAGGTACAATGGCAATGGTACATGTAGACTATATTGGGGTGAGAGAATGAAGAAAATGTTCCTAGTTGTGGTGAGTTCAATTTTGTTGTTAACGTTTAGTAAAGAAACAATAGCTCACCCAGGAAATACAGATAGTTATGGAAAACATACTTGTAGAACCAATTGTGGACAATGGGGATTAGAGTATGGAGAATATCATGGACATGATGGCGGAATAAGCGATTCTTCATCTTCTGGATCAGGTGATTCTTCTTTTGATTCTACTTATTCAGTCGAGGATTCCATTATGAGCGAGCAAGACTTAGAAGTTCATTACGATGAACTACAAAACCAAGGATATGATGTTGGCTTTCAAGATGGATATAACGATGAAGGATTTGTTGATTTTCATCARGAAGTTTATGCAAWATTATCAAATGCAGATTATAGTTGGTATGAACTTGGTTATGAAAAAGGGTACAAAGACGGGGAAGAACAAAGAGTTAATGAAATTATACAGAAACAAGAAGCTGACTTTTTAACTGGCGAGAAAATAGGCTACGAACAAGGGAACATAGACTTTAATAACAAAACGGTAAAGCAAATACCGCAAGCTGATTCCTCTCAAACGAAATATTGGGTTAAAGGATATACAGAAGGCTACCACAAAGCGGTAAAAGTAATGAAAGTATCAGCGCAGGCGAAAGAAGAAGGATATCAACAGGGCTTAATACAGGAAGTAACGAGCATCCCATCTCATTACTCAAGTGAATATGAAACGAAGATAGCTTTTGAAGAAGGGTTCAAAAAAGGAAACGATGAAAGAATTAAGAAGTTGCATCAAGCTTTTGAAAAGGAAGGATATGAAGCTGGATTTAATCAATTGACTTTTCCGACCACTAAACATGTTCCCGAATTATATATGTTATCGTACAAAAATGGCTATGAGAAGGGGAAGAGAGCAAAAGAAGATGAAGTTTATCAACTAGGTTACGACCTAGCATTTAACACGACAATATATCAAATGGATAATCAGTATAAAGATCATCCTAATCTACAAAAGCAACATCAAAATGGTTTTGAAGCAAACAAGGAAGCTATTGCTATACGTGAAGAGGCATTTGAAGCAGGGAAGAGTGGGGAAAAAATCTTGATACCAGAAAAATTAATAAGTAACAAAGCTGCAGTAATGTTATACAAAAAATATTTCAAAAAGGGCAAGGAAAGAAGAGTAGTCATTAATAAACAAATTCTACTTAGCGGTATAATTACTGTTCCATCAGGATTGTTTGGAGGATATTATCTACATAGAAGAAAAATGAAAAAGAAGAAGTTGTAATGTCATTTGAGTTAGATTTAGTATAATCACACCCGTTGCTTAATTTACTCTAAATACTTATTAAAATATGAGTTTTATTAGTTGAAGAAGATCAAATTCAGAGCTAAAGGAGAAATGAATATGAAAGTTTATAACAAGTTAGTTCGTGATAAAATTCCGCAAATAATCAGAGAAAGTGGGGAGAAGTGTGATATTAATACACTTGAAGATGATAATTATATATTGATGCTTAATGAAAAACTCTACGAGGAGATTGACGAATACAAGAATGCAAGCAATAAAGAAATTGTCTATGAACTTGCAGATATCATGGAGATTGTTTTGGCTATTGCAGAGCATAACGGAATTAGTAAAGATGAATTGGAAAAGGTCAGGGCGGAAAAAAGTAATGAGCGTGGAGGATTTAAGTGCAAAATCTTTTTAGAAAAGGTTTATAAATAAGGACTTCATATTGACTAGAGGTATAACCACCAATTCTTTGTGAGAAAGGGAGTGTAAGTTGTTGAATTTCATGCAAGATGATAACTCACTAGATAGTCAATTCAGGTCAATATATTTATTTGGAGCTAATGTCGCAACCTACAAATTTGCCTTGGCAAAATCATTACTGGAACTTAGCAAACAAGAAAAGGAATTCGTATCTCTTGAAGATTTATCGCCTATATATGTAAAACATATGTTAGATCATGTACGTGAAGGGAAACGTCAAATTACAAGTAATGGATCGAAGTTTATACAAGCATGTCAATTGTATGAAGATAATCAAATAACATTAGAACAATTACTATTAGTCACTGAGAAATTAGGTTTCAAAAATGTCTTAGATGCTTTTCACAATATTCCTGGAAGAGAACTAGGATCGAAATTTTTTGTAAAAGACATTAAAGGAAAAAAGTTAGGTAGTACATTGACTGATGACTTGTTTATGATGAATCAAGGGTTGCAAAGTAATAACATGTATGAAGAAATTGAAGGCAGATGGAACCTAGTTGAAACAGCTTGGACTGAAAGAAATCCAAATTTAGAAATCAAATATGACTTGGAAATCGAAGAATTCTTCTCACTTAGACCTGTTACTGCAGAAAACTATTTGAATTCTCATTTTAGAATTCCTCTCACTCCTGTTCGTAAACCATTAAATGGGTATCAGAAAGGCAGATGTTTCTATTGTTTTGCTCCAATTTCAATAATCAGCAACCAAACCGAAACATGTGATGTTGATCACTTCATACCATTGAGCATTCAAAATAGTTCATCGGTTGACCTCAACTTAAATGGTGTGTGGAATTTAGTCTTAGCATGCCAAGATTGTAATAGAGGAGAGGAGAACGGTAAATTCTCCCGCCTTCCCCAAATTCATTTATTACACAGGTTAATGAAAAGAAACGAATATCTTATACAAAGTAACCATCCATTAAAAGAAACTTTAATGATTAATACTGGAATGTTGCGATCCGCAAGGCTCAACTTTTTAGAGAGTATCTATAGGTTAGCAAAATCAATCAAAACCGCTGCTGCATGGGAGCCGAAATTTTTGAAAGGTGATGGCTTCTAGATAAAGCATACACACACATCTATAGCCTTTAGTCGCCACAATGGAATGGAGCTATTTAACGAAACCTAAAACCAAAGAAGTCCTTTTAATGGACTTCTTTGGTTTTGTTAACTCATGGGTGTTTTTTTCCAAGATTTGAAAGTATTAATGGTTATTTATGTTATTATTTAATAATCAGGCCGATTGTTTTAATATTATACAAATATTAGACTATTTTTTATGTCAAATAACATACATAGGAGGATTTGAAACATCTTTTGTTTTCGTAAAATTAATATGACAAAGATTTAGTACTCATTATTTCAACTGACAAATCCATATTAAGAGGAGAATCTAAATGTTTAAATCAAAACTTTTCAAACCAATTTCTGCATCGGTACTTGCTGTATCTTTATTCTTCAGTTCAGTATCACCGCTAGCTTCACTTAATGAACCATCAATCGTTCATGCAGCAGATAAGCCACCAGCAACAGCTGTAATGTCGAAAGTTACTGAAGTAGTTGATGGTGACACAATCAAATTAAATTATAAAGGAAAATCTGAAACTGTTCGTTTCATACTGATTGACACTCCAGAAACGAAGAAACCCCAAACATGCGTTCAATTATTTGGGGCTGAGGCTTCTGCTTTTACAAAGAAAGCATTACTAAATAAAGAGGTTAAAGTTGAATTAGGAGTCGAAACTCGAGACCAGTATGGTCGCCTTCTTGCTTACATTTATATTAGTGATGTGATGTTTAACAAGACATTACTAGAAAAAGGTCTAGCTCGAGTAGCTATTTATAAACCGAATACTAAATATTTAGAAGAATTACAAGCTGTAGAAAAAGTAGCCAAAGGTAAAAAACTAGGAATCTGGTCAAGTACAAATGCAATAAATGGTGGTTGTGCACCAAAAGTAGTTTCTGTACCAAAACCAGTAATAACAAAACCTGCTCCTAAACCAACTACTCCAGCAAAAACCGAAATCTTTAAGAACTGTACTGAATTACGCAAGAAATACCCTAGTGGTGTTGCAAAAGGACATCCTGCTTACCAATCAAAAATGGATCGTGATAAAGATAATTGGGCATGTGAAAGATAATCTTTAATGACAAAAAACCATTCCTTTTATTTGGGGTGGTTTTTTATGCATACAAAAAAGTATAAATATATTAATGTTTAATGAAGGAATTCCCATATATGGAATCGAATTGATTCTGAAAGGGGGAGTTTAATTGAAGAAATTTTCGGTATACATAATGTTTAAGAATGGATCAAATATTCATTTTGAAACAGACACTAATTTAAATTTGGCTGAACCTCAATCAATTAATGGCGGTCAATTTATYGTTACTGAGAATGATCATGTGATTAATCTGCTACAAGTAGAAGAAATGAAAGTTGTCCAAAATTAGATTAATACTACCCAAAGGAGCATCTCTTAAGAGGTGCTTTTTGCTATGAAAATAAATATATACAAAAACCATTTTATGAYGATACATTTGTAATGGGTTGGCAAATTTATGTAAATTTTTAAGATAACTTTATCTGTCATACTATCTATAGGTTTGCATTCAACTTCAGTACATGCTGCAAATGTAACTAAACCTAAGCCTATGACGATTCACTTTATTAATGTTGAACAAGGTGATTCCACCTATATTAAGACGTTTGATTAATGCTGGAAACAAATGAAAAAGGATATTGTAGTTGCCTATATAAAAAAATTGAATGTGGATGACATAGAGGTGTTGAGCTTTACATTAATTTTTCCCAAATATTTAAAGCGACTATTTTGATCTGAAGGAGACAAAAACTTGAACTTTTATATTAGTGAATATAGAAAATTTTTTACTGTAGACTTAGAATATCCTTGTATTGTATTGACCACTGATGAATGGGACGACTGGTCAATAGCTGAAACATTATTCCATGCTGTGTTTTATGGTGGAGAAGGAACTACAAAACTTGGGGATGTAAAGATAATGACAACTGAATCTAACGTGACTAGAGCCGTTATCCCTAAGAAATTTACAGAGTTACCAGAGTCATATTGTTCATTAGGGCAAAGTTTAGAGTTTTATGAGCAGATAAGCGAATTACCACAATCATTACAAACTTTGATTCTTGACGGATTAAAAGATGTTGCTACTAATAGAGATAGAGCAGAGAAATTCAAAGATAATGAAGTTTTTAATGGTTCATTGTTGCGTTTTAGCGAAGCAGAAAAAGCTTTTAAAGAAGCAAAGCAATATTTTGGTGGTAATGCCACAAAAATCCTTAATTTTAGCTTTATATACAAGATTCACGAAGCTTCGGAACCTCACGATGTTGAACTTGWCTTTACAGATAATATCTTACCTCATCGAATAAATGCTTTTGTAGGAAAGAATGCAACAGGGAAAACAAAAATACTAACCGAATTGGCAAGTTACATAAGTGGTGTAAAGCAAAACAGAGGAAACTTTTCTCCAGCAAGACCTTCATTTAGTAAAATTATTGCCATTTCATATAGTGCATTTGATGAACTTTATAAGCCATTTGAGAATAAAGATAAAGATAAGTCTCCCGAATCAAATGAGGAATCTGAACTTTTTAGCTATAAGTATTGTGGGCTAAGAAATAAAGACGGTCTATTATCTTTGTCAGAACTTGAAGAACATTTTTATCAATCCTATGACGCCATTGTTAAAAGAGGACGAGAAGATGAATGGAAAAAGATATTGCAAAATGTATTCGAAGAAGAACATTTAGAGTTAATAGATCAATTTGGTAAATCACAATCACAAAGCGGTTTGAGTAATTTGCTTAGCTCTGGACAAAATATTCTCCTTTCCACAATTACAGATGTGATAGCACATATAGAAGAGGACTCACTATTATTGTTTGATGAACCTGAGCTGCATTTACATCCTAACGCAATTGCCAATTTCATGAGAATGTATTATGAAATACTAGAGGACTTCAAATCGTTTTCAATTATCTCAACACATTCACCTATAATATTACAAGAAATTCCTTCAAAGTTTGTAAGAGTCTTTTCCAGAATTGATAACACTCCTATGATTGACCCACCATCATTAGAATGTTTTGGTGAGAATATCAGTAGTATTACTAACGATATTTTTGAAGTTCGAGAAAATGAAAGTAATTATAAGACAATCTTTAAACATCTATCTGATCGTCATACAAAAGAGGAAATCATAGATTTGTTTGAGGACGATTTAAGCTTTAATGCTTTAGCATACCTTAACGCAATTTTTAAAAGGAAAGAAGCAGAATGAAAAAATTAATTCCACCAACGCTAGATGCGGAAAGTATATACCAATTCATAAAAGATAACAGTCACAGTGAAGAGAAAAAAAAGAAGTTAGAACATTTTCAGAGTTATGTATTTGAGAGATATCTGACTTATGATACTTTGAAAAACAATTTGGAGGGTATTACAAGCAGTACAATTATTGATACGGAGGATAAGGATGCATTGCATAGCTGTTATACAAGAAATAGTAAGGGTTTCTTAGAAGGAGCAGTAGTTACAAAAATCATTAAAGCTCAATCTGCCCAGCATAAACAAAATTGTCCTTACTGTGGTCTTGATAAACCAAGAACAATAGATCACTATTTACCTAAAGGTAAATTCCCTGAGTTTTCGGTCTTCCCTCCGAATCTCATTCCATGTTGTGGTTATTGCAACCAAAAAAAATCATCTACTTGGTTAACCAATGGTAAAAGACATTTTCTTAATCTCTATTTTGATGAAATACCATCAGATATTCCATTTTTATTTGCGGAAATGGAATATAGGGAAGGAGAGTTAGTTCCGTCCTGTACTTTTACTATTGAAAATAAACACAATATTGATCATGAGTTATTTGAATTAATAGTGCAACACTATACAAGATTACAGTTGCTTAATGAATTTTCGGAAAGCGTAGAGGAAAGATTGTCCAGTATACAAGATGAAATAGTACATAATCCAGAAACTATAGAAGACATAAAAGATGCGTTAGTAAGGAAGTATCACACTAACGTAAGAAAGTTTGGATTAAATCATTGGGAATCAAGCTTTTTAAAAAGTTTAATTAATACACCTGAGTTTTTTGTGAATTCACTTGAATTTGGTGCATAATTCTTCTAATAAGTATCAGTATCAATACCCACTAAAATAGTTGTAAAATAAGGGGATGAATATTGTGAAATTATTTTGGGGGAAATTTGCACTTGAATTAATTGTGATAGTTGGTTTCTTGTCTTTATTGTTGATCAGTTGGTTTTATAGTAGTTTAGATAAAGAAGATTCAGGGGAGTTTTGGAAATCCGTATTGTCTGGTGCATTTGTAGATATATTTAGCTTGATAATTAGTTCAATCTTGATTACATACTTAGTAAATAGGAAGAGAGAACATGATGATAAAAATAACCTATACACAATAATAAAAAAACCTCATAAGAATTTTATAGATAGGTTGCTGCTAGGCTATCTATATATGGTTTGTACAAAGAAAAATTCAGAGTATAAAATAGAGATAAACAAGGGATTATCATTTGATAATATTGATTCATATTTTAAAGAGTACATACATGAGGATTATTTGGCTGAATCGATTATGATAAAAGAAATGAAAAGGGAAAGAGATAAAAACGGGGTTATATATGAATCTGTCGTAATGAATGAAACTACAAGATCTCAATTGTTCTATGATTATGGTAAAAAGGCTATTGATGATATTGATGATTATATTAAAAGCTATCAAACTATCTTAACAACTGAGTATCTGTCTAGATTAGTTAGTATAAGAGAGTGTTTGAAAGAAAATCCTTTTCAAATTTTTATTTGGTCAGGAGATTTATTTCCAAGTAAAATTACTAATGTTGAACAATATACTGCTTCTCATCAAGAGTATATTAATGAGGTAAAGAGTTTGATTAAGTATTTTGCAGATATTGATGTGCAAGAACATTGGTATAAAAGAAAGCAAACTTCTCTGAATCAATTATTGTTGTTTTCACTAGTGCTAATGTTGTTTACATACTTACTTATTAAAGTTGGGATTTATCTTGTTTCAATTTAACTTAAATAATTGGTTTACCCTACCTTGAAAGAAGAATCAGTTATCATGAACACATTCAAAAAAACTTGAGTTATCATGAACGAAATATCATAATTGACGTTAAGAACACAAATAAAGGTTATTTATCAATTAGACTTTGGCTATTTCCTTCAAGATATTCCTGGCTTCCTATTTTGGGCAGGAGTTGATTCATCGTATGGTCTACACAATGCCAAGTTGAATCCTGATGAAAAAGTAGTTGATTATCTCGTTCCATTTACAGAATCTTATATACGTTCGCTTTCGAATCATGATAACGATTAGTTATCATGATTTTTAGTTATGATGGGAGCGTTACATTTCAATTATACGCACAATTTTTTATAGGAAGTTGTATTTGATCGAATCTCTACTATAATGTAAAGAGAAGATAATGACGGTCATGGTTCGTTAAAGGTTCTAATCCCCACGTGTCGCACCTGCAATGGTGAAGATATAGTCCAGACTACAAACAATGTTCATTGGTAGCGAAAGCTATAGTGGTAAGC
>NZ_JBFUJC010000093.1:0-9721 GCF_056401595.1 Paenisporosarcina sp. P4_E4_2
AAATTGAATTGATTGATGCAAGATTGCCGCTGTCTTCACGAAATCCGATGATTGATGAAGTGATCGGACAGAAGACACGTCTTTTGATTTTAAATAAAATGGACATGGCTGATGATTTTCAAACGAAAAAGTGGATTCAATATTTWGAAGAACGTGGGCACCGTGCTGTTGCCATCAATTCGCTTGAAGGCAAAGGGTTACAAGTTGTGACCAAAGCAGCAAGTGAGCTGTTGTTCGAAAAGTGGGAGCGTATGCGCCTTCGTGGAATCAAACCACGAGCTATTCGTGCGATGATCGTCGGGATTCCTAACGTTGGTAAATCAACGTTAATCAACCGTCTGGCGAAGAAGAATCTAGCTAAAACGGGCAATACGCCTGGTATCACAAAAGCCCAACAGTGGATAAAAGTTGGGAAAGAACTAGAGCTTTTGGATACACCAGGTATCCTATGGCCGAAGTTTGAAGACCAGGCTGTAGGTTACAAACTGGCATTGACAGGTGCAATCAAAGACACCATAACCAATATGGAAGACTTGGCTGTATATGGTCTGAAGTTCTTAGCTGCACATTATCCAAAACGTATGGAAGAACGCTACAAATTATCTGAAGTAGATGAGGACTTAGTTGTCACATTTGACCATATCGGGAAACTTAGACGTGCCTACGCAGGTGGTGGGGAAATAGATTATGATCAAGTTGCGCAACTTATTGTACGTGATATCCGTGGGCAACATCTCGGTAAATTGACGTTTGATATTGTGGATGAATTGGTATCAGAACCTGAACAGTAACCTTTTTTACCTTCGGGTAAGAAAGGTTTTTTTATAAATACAAGACGTTTTTTGTGGAATATCAACGGCAACCTTCAAATTGGGTTCTTATTAGAGCAAGGTGTAAATGCACGCTCTCGTTTTATATTCAATATCATCAACATTCATACATATATAGCAAAACACAGACAAAGAGGTGAAGCGGAATGCTAACAATAAAGGCAATTTCAGAACAACTTAGGAACACATCAAAACCTAATGACTGGACGAATGAACTCATGAACGATCAACGGACGGGTGTTCAAAAGCTGGTTGCGTCCTGGCTAAAGAGACTAGAAATGGAGAAAAAAGTTCAACTTGAACATGAAGAAAAGATTCATTTTGACAATAGTCACAAGCTATCGATGAATGATTTGGTAGCTGGCATAGATGAAGCAGGGAGAGGTCCTCTTGCTGGTCCTGTCGTAACTGCGGCTGTCATTTTCAAGGATTACCCGAGCGAACTTTTTGGGATAAATGACTCCAAACAGCTGTCACGCAGTAAAAGGCAGAGTTTCGCAGAAGTCATTAAAAAACATGCACATTGTTATTCCATACATATTCAAGAAGTTGAACAAATTGATACCTTAAATATCTACGAAGCGACACGGTTATCCATGATGCAAGCAGTTGACAACTTGTCGATTGAACCGCACGTCTTATTGGTTGACGCCATGAAGCTGCCTACAACAACATCACAACACTCGATTATCAAAGGGGATGCCAAGAGTCTGGCCATCGCTGCAGCATCGATATTAGCAAAAACAACGCGTGATGAAATAATGGATAAGTTTGATAAAATCTATCCAGAATATCATTTTGCGAAAAATGCCGGGTACGGGACAGCATTACATTTGGAGGCTTTGAGTGAGTTTGGTCCAACGCCCATTCATAGAAAATCATTTGAACCTATAAAATCCATGACTTCATAAAGGAGGTTTGAGCATGTCATCCACTATAAAGCCTTCTATACGAACCGCAGTCACAAGTGAACAGATTTTCTCGTTAAAACACGGTCAAGTAATTCATGGGAGTGTGAAAAAATTATTTCCTGACCAAAGAGCCGAAGTTCAAGTGGGAAATCAAAAAATGATGGCGATATTAGAAGTTCCTTTAAAAGCCGGAGATACTCATTACTTTCAAGTAGTAGGTGATAAAGCAGCTTTGCAATTAAAGGTAGTGACAGATGCTCTAAACTCTTCCAAAGCCACATCCAGTCAAACGAAGCAGTTAATGGACTCCCTTCAGTTGCCGAAAACAACCGAAATGGAGAGTATTGTACAACAGATGGTCAAAGAAAAAATACCTCTATCTAAAGAACAGTTACTATTGGCAGAACAATGGCTGAAAGAAATCCCACCACAGGTTAAAATAGCAGAAGGTTTGTTGGCGATTCAGAAACTGAGTGAGCTCAAATTATTATTTACGAATGAAAACTTTCGCACGTTAATCAGCGGACAAGATAAAAATGGCATACACCAGCTATTGGATGCGTTTAAAATAGCCTTACAAAATGATACGTCCATTCCATCCAGCCAAAAGGGAAACCTAGAGAAAGCATTAGCGCAAATATCTCAGCCTTTCTCAAATGAACTTGGCGGGGCAATACTCGGACAAGTGATTGAACGATTACAATCACAGAATACAAGCGAAAGTGACAAGCTGGCATTGTTGAATTTGTTGAAAGACGTTGGACTTGTCCCAAAACAAGCAACACTTGCCAACTGGTTAAGTTCACAAGTAACATCCATTGAAGCGCCAGTTGATGGGCAAAGTTTGCAAGTTGGACAACTACTTCTTCAATTGCAAGACCCAGTTCGAGCTCAGGAACTATTGAAATTTCTTCAAAACATGATTCAACAAAACCAACTTCTATCAGTTGAAGGAAAAGATGAAATCCAACAACTGATTCAAAAAGTAGTGCAGATAGCACCTCAATCGCGAGAATGGAATGCGGCTATAAAGTCTTTAATAAATGAAGTAATAAAGGCATTTGCCGAAGCAAGTCAATCCCAACCATTTCACACTGACCAGAAATTGTTTGCACCAAAGGATTATGTGTTGTCCATATTAACTTCCTTGAACGGTAAAGAGTTGGACGCAAAGGTATTTGAACAATTAACACTGCTATCTAGTAAATCCAATCAACTACCCGTTCAGCAAGCTTTTATTACAGCAGAAGCTACAATTCAATCTGGAATAAACAGCATAGCGATCGAACAAGCAATGAAACAAATACTTGGCAATATCGGATTTGCTTACGAAGCAAAATTAGCGAAAGGAGCGAATCTGAGCCAAATAAGTGAATCGCTTAAACCGCAATTGCTGGCATTACTACAAAATCAAGTGATTGCAGCCACGTTGAAAGAAACAGCAGAAATGATTGTTTCCCGGTTGAATGGGATGCAAATATTATCGGGTGAAAATGGTCCTCAACATCAGTTTCTTATGCAAGTTCCACTGGATTTTCTCGGAAAACGCATGGATGCCTCACTGCAATGGAATGGTCAAATGAAAGAGGATGGGAAAATCGATTCCAATTATGCCCGTGTCATGTTTTATCTGGACTTAGCTTCTTTGAAAGAGATTGTAATTGATATGCAAATACAAAATCGTGTCATCACAATTAATATTTTTAACGAAAGTGATGCATTAATGCCTTATGCAGAACAGTTCAGGGAAGCGCTTAAAACAGGTCTTAGCTCGTTAAATTATCAATTATCAGGCGTATTTATGAAAAGTTATATAAAGCAATCGGAGCCCCATCCTATATTGACAGAGGCGCAAGTAAGCAAGTGGGGAGTAGATGTTCTAATATGAGGGAAGAAAACAAGACCATCAAAGAAGCTGTCGCATTGACATATAAACAGAATGTAGAAAATGCCCCGACAGTCATAGCTAAAGGCAAAGGTGTAATTGCTGAAAATCTAATAAAAAAAGCACTTGAACATAAAATTCCCATACAAGAAGATCCTAGTTTAGTGTCGCTGCTTGGCCAATTGGATATCAATGAATCGATTCCTGAAGAGTTGTATCAAGCGGTTGCAGAAGTGTTTGCATTTATTTACCGGATTGATAAGTCTCATGGCATGAATAAATAGAAAAACTTTTTTTCGACAAAAAAGTACAGAATATTCGATGTTTCAGTAATATTAAGGACAAGTGTGGACATTGTATGACAGGTTTTATACAATGGTTAAGGTAGTAAATTACTTGACAGAAGTTTGATTGGAGGATGTAAAATGAATATCCATGAATATCAAGGTAAACAACTCCTCAGACAATATGGTGTCGCAGTGTCGAACGGTTTAGTTGCTTTTTCTCCTGAAGAAGCAGTAAAAGCTGCAAAAGAACTAGGCACTGAAGTTGTCGTGGTGAAAGCTCAAATCCACGCAGGTGGTCGTGGTAAAGCTGGCGGTGTTAAAATCGCGAAGAACTTGGATGAAGTTCGTACATACGCGAAGGAACTTCTTGGTAAAGTCCTTGTCACTCATCAGACAGGTCCTGAAGGAAAAGAAATCAAGCGTCTTCTAGTTGAAGAAGGCTGYGACATTAAGAAAGAGTACTACTTAGGTTTAGTACTTGACCGTGCAACTTCACGTGTAACTCTTATGGGTTCTGAAGAGGGCGGAATGGACATTGAAGAAGTTGCTGAAGCAACTCCTGAAAAAATCTTCAAAGAAGTAATCGATCCAGTTATTGGATTAACAGGCTTCCAAGCTCGTCGTATGGCTTTCAACATGAACATTCCAGCTAAGCTAGTAAACAAAGCTGTGAAATTCATGCTTGGTCTTTACCAAGTGTTTGTTGAAAAAGATGCGGCAATCGTTGAAATCAATCCACTAGTTGTAACAGGTGGTGGAGACGTTATGGCACTTGACGCGAAGTTTAACTTCGACGCTAATGCTTTATATCGTCATAAAGACATTTTGGAATTACGCGACTATGACGAAGAAGATGCAAAAGAAATCGAAGCTTCTAAATATGACTTAAGCTATATCTCATTGGATGGCAACATCGGATGTATGGTTAACGGTGCTGGACTAGCTATGGCAACAATGGATACAATCAGCTATTACGGCGGATCACCCGCTAACTTCCTTGACGTTGGGGGCGGTGCGACAGCTGAGAAAGTGACTGAAGCATTCAAAATCATTCTTTCAGACAAAAATGTTAAAGGGATCTTCGTTAACATCTTTGGCGGAATCATGAAGTGTGACGTTATCGCTGAAGGCGTAATCACAGCTGCGAAAGAAGTTGGATTGCAAGTACCTTTAGTTGTTCGTTTGGAAGGTACAAACGTAGAACTTGGGAAGAAATTATTGAATGAATCTGGCTTAAACATTATTGCGGCTGGCTCTATGGCTGATGGCGCGCAAAAAATTGTTGAACTTGTAGGCTAAGAAAGGCAGGGACAAAAGATGAGCGTTTATATTAACAAAGATACGAAAGTACTCGTGCAAGGTATTACGGGATCAACAGCTCTTTTCCATACAAAGCAAATGCTTGAGTATGGTACAAAAATCGTCGCTGGTGTAACTCCAGGTAAAGGCGGAACTGAAGCTGAAGGCGTACCCGTTTTCAATACAGTAGAAGAAGCTGTGAAAGCAACTGGCGCTAACGTGTCCGTTATTTATGTTCCAGCTCCATTCGCTGCAGATGCTATTCTTGAAGCAGTAGATGCTGACTTGGATATGGCGATTTGTATTACTGAACACATTCCTGTTCTTGATATGGTAAAAGTTAAACGCTATATGGAAGGCAAGAAAACTCGTTTAGTCGGACCGAACTGCCCAGGTGTAATTACACCTGAAGAATGTAAAATTGGTATTATGCCAGGATACATTCACAAAAAAGGCCATGTAGGTGTAGTTTCTCGTTCTGGTACACTAACTTATGAAGCAGTACACCAACTTTCTCAAGAAGGTATTGGACAAAGTACAGCTGTAGGTATTGGTGGAGACCCAGTAAACGGAACTGACTTCATCGATGCATTATCTGCATTCAATGAAGATCCAGATACGTATGCAGTAGTAATGATTGGTGAAATCGGCGGAACAGCTGAAGAAGAAGCTGCTGAGTGGATCAAAACTAACATGACTAAACCTGTAGTAGGATTCATTGGTGGACAAACAGCTCCTGAAGGTAAACGTATGGGCCATGCCGGTGCGATTATCTCTGGTGGTAAAGGTACAGCTGCTGACAAAATCAAAGCGATGAATGAAGCTGGCATGGAAGTTGCAGCTACTCCATCTGTTATTGGTGAAACTTTAATCAAAGTGATTAAAGAAAAAGGCTTGTACGATCAATGTAAAACACATTAATCTAAAATAAATGCTCGAAACGTTGTTAATTCAACGTTTCGAGCTTTTTTGATTTTGTCTGATAATATAATTCTTTTTAACAAGCGGTTCTAACATCTAATTTATATAGAAGAAACTCAGAAAAGTAGAAGTCGAAAGTAGTCGAAAACTGGTCAATTTATTAATAACAGATTAATATAAAAGGAGGCGACGCATCGTCGGATGTTTTGCTTCTGTTTCTAAAAAAAAGGAGGAAATGCATGATCAATCTATCATTTTATCATCGTTTATTGGCGCTTCACTATGTTTTGCCTATCCCTCTAAATCGCTTGGAGCCCCTACTTCAAGTAGATTCTGAATTAGCCTCATGCGAGGGAATGGATATCTATCAGCTTTCGAAATTATTGAGACTGACTCCTGAACGAGCCAGGAAATTTAAAGATGCATATGCAAAAGTGCTTGAAACCCCCCTTATACAAGCATATAACTCGAATAACATTACCCCAATCCCATTTAACCATCCTAATTATCCCAAACAATTAAGAACACTATATGACCCGCCAGCAATTCTTTACGCGAAAGGCAATATTGATTATTTAACGATGAAAAATTACGTGTCAGTCGTTGGTGCGAGAGACGCAACGGACTATTCGAGAGCTTCGATGTCATTGATTCTTCCTCCACTTATTGAGTATGATATGGTCATTGTCAGTGGCATGGCGAAAGGTGCTGATGCAATGGCTCATCAGACAACTCATAATCTTGGCGGAAAAACCATCGGAATCCTTGGTCATGGTCACTTCACCCGCTATCCCAAAGAGAACGACCAGTTATATACGATCATGGAAAAGCATCATTTAACTGTGACTGAGTATCCACCGTACGTCACTCCACAAAAATGGTATTTTCCTATGCGAAACCGGCTAATCAGCGGTATTTCTCAAGCGCTGGTTGTAACAGAGGCAAAAGAAAAAAGTGGAACAGTCAGTACCCTCCAACATGCTTTGGACAATGGAAAAGATGTCTATTGTGTCCCTGGTCCCATCACCTCAATGCTGTCACTCGGACCCAACCGGTCGCTATTAGATGGGGCTAAACCAATCTGGAATGGCTATCAAATTGTAGAAGATTTTCAAGGATTGTCTATTCAAAATTGAACAATGTAATGAAAAATGGTTGCATTATAGTAAAATCTGTTATACATTTTGCAACAGGTATTTCTTTTATTGATTTATTAGGAACCTCTATGAGGAGGCACATACATGTCGGATTTTTTAGTGATTGTGGAATCGCCAGCCAAAGCGAAAACGATTGAACGTTATCTTGGCAAAAAGTACAAAGTAAAAGCATCACTTGGTCATGTTCGTGATTTGCCACGTAGTCAAATGGGTGTAGACGTAGAAAATGAATACACACCAAAGTACATCACGATTCGTGGTAAAGGCCCAGTTATGCAGGATCTGAAATCAGCAGCCAAAAAAGCGAAGAAAATTTATCTCGCGGCTGACCCCGATCGCGAAGGCGAAGCAATTGCTTGGCATCTAGCGAATTCATTGAACATTGATATTGAATCAGATTGTCGCGTCGTTTTTAATGAAATTACAAAAGACGCAATTAAAGAATCGTTTAAAAACCCCCGTCCCATTGATATGGACTTGGTAGATGCACAACAAGCCCGTCGTATTTTGGATAGGTTGGTTGGTTATAACATCAGTCCGATTCTATGGAAGAAAGTCAAAAAAGGTCTATCTGCAGGTCGCGTGCAATCCGTTGCGTTAAGACTGATCATTGACCGTGAGAACGAGATTAAGAATTTCCAGCCTGAAGAATACTGGTCAATCGAAGGTAGCTTTGAAAAAGGCAAAAAATCATTTGACGCGATGTACTTCGGCAATGGAAACGAAAAGGTCAAGTTGACAAACGAAGACCAAGTAAAAGAAATCTTGAAACAACTTAAAGGTGACAAGTTCGAAGTCACAAGCGTTGTTAAAAAAGAGCGTAAACGCAACCCAGCGCCATCGTTCACTACATCATCCCTTCAACAGGAAGCGGCACGCAAGTTAAACTTCCGAGCACGAAAAACAATGATGCTTGCTCAACAGCTATATGAAGGTTTGAATGTTGGAAAAGAAGGTACTGTCGGTTTGATTACGTATATGCGTACAGATTCTACCCGAATTTCCGATACAGCGAAGAAAGATGCACACAGTTTTATAGAAGGGGAATATGGCAAGGAATATGTCACCACTTCAACAGGACCGACTAAACAATCGAGCAAATCTCAGGATGCCCATGAAGCGATTCGTCCTACGAGCGTATTGAGATCTCCTGATCAGCTGAAATCAATTCTTTCAAAAGATTTATTCCGTCTCTACAAGTTGATTTGGGAACGGTTCTTGGCGAGCCAGATGTCTTCAGCAGTATTAGATACTGTGACGGTTGATTTAACAAATGAAAATGTTGTATTCCGTGCGAATGGTTCACAAGTGAAATTCCCTGGTTTCATGAAATTATATGTAGAAGGCAACGATGATCAAGTAGAGGAAAAAGATCGTATATTACCGGAAATGGAAAAAGGCGATTTTGTGAAGAAGCTTGAAATTGAGCCGAAGCAACATTTCACACAACCACCACCACGTTATTCGGAGGCCCGACTTGTTAAAACGCTTGAAGAGCTTGGGATAGGCCGTCCTTCGACATATGCACCTACACTTGATACAATACAAAAGCGCRGATATGTATCACTCGATGCAAAGCGTTTTGTGCCAACTGAACTTGGTGGCATTGTCCATCAGCTAGTGTTGGAGTTTTTCCCGGACATTATTGACATCGAGTTTACTGCCCAGATGGAAAAAGATTTGGACAGTGTCGAAGAAGGACAGGAAAAATGGGTTCACATCATTGATAAGTTCTACAGAGACTTTGAAAAGCATGTAACACACGCGGACAAAGAGATGGAGAAAGTCGTAATCAAGGATGAACCTGCAGGAGAAGATTGCGAAAAATGTGAATCTCCAATGGTCTTTAAATYAGGCAGATATGGAAAATTCATGGCATGTAGCAACTTCCCGGATTGCCGTAATACAAAAGCAATCGTTAAAAATATCGGAGTGACGTGTCCAAGCTGTAAGGAAGGCGAAGTCGTTGAACGTAAAAGTAAATCGAAACGTATTTTTTATGGATGCGATCGCTATCCAACTTGTGAATTCGTTTCATGGGACAAGCCAATCAGCCGCCCATGTCCGAAATGTAGCGAATTGCTAGTAGAGAAAAAACTGAAAAAAGGTATTCAAATCCAGTGTACTTCTTGTGATTACAAGGAAGATACACAAGCATAATAAAGATAAGCAACAAGTGTCGGTCCAGTTGGTCCTTAGTGGGCTAACTGGACTGAWGTTTGGAGCTGTACATAGAAAAAAAGAAATAAAAATCTGTGAAAGTTTCTATTTTCTCAGATTGTATAGAAAAGGTTGGTGTAGGAATTGACAATCGTCAATGTAATTGGAGCAGGTCTTGCAGGAAGTGAAGCTGCGTGGCAAATCGCCAAAAGAGGTGTACGGGTTCGATTGTACGAAATGCGCCCGGTTAAACAAACAGCTGCTCATCACA